>NZ_RBXL01000001.1:300000-537500 GCF_003634315.1 Thiocapsa rosea | reverse complement strand
TCCAGTGCCTCGACCAGCGGTACGCCGGCCGCGAACATGGTGGACAGGGTGCGGGCGAAACGCGCGAGCGCGGCCTTGTTGAGGATCGGCCCGATGATCGGGATCTTCAGGGCGGTGCGATCGATGGCCTCTCGGAACGCGCGCGAGCGTTTGTAGGTGTTGCCGATGACATAGCCGATTGCACCGAGTCCGAGGAGGATCGCCCACCACCATTTCTGCAGCGCGTCGGACAGGCCGATGACCATGAGCGTGAAGGCGGGCAGATCCGCACCGAAGCTCGCGAACAGATCCTTGAACTGCGGGATGACGAAGATGAGCAGAACCGCGCTCACGATGATGGCCACCGCGATGACCGCCACCGGATAGAACATGGCCTTCTTGATCTTGCCCTTGATCGACTCGGTCTTTTCCTTGTAGGTCGCGATCTTGTCGAGCAAGACGTCCAGCACGCCGGCCTGCTCGCCGGCAGCGACCAGGTTGCAGACCAGGTCGTCGAAATAAAGCGGATATTTACCCATCGCCAACGCCATGGCGGTGCCGCTCTCGATGTCTTGCTTGATCCCCAGGATCAAGTCCTGCATCGCCGGGTTTTCGTGGCCGCGTCCGACGATATCGAACGCCTGCACCAAGGGCACGCCGGCGGACATCATGGTTGCGAGCTGCCGGCTGAAGATGGCGAGATCGGTACTGGTGATCTTCTTTTTGCCGCTGAAGAGCGGCTGGGCCTTTTTCTTGACCTTGGTCGGGCTCACACCTTGCCGTCGCAGATCCGCCCGCACCATCGTCATGCTGGGCGCGCGGGTCTCGCCCGTCACCTTGGCTCCGCGCCGGTCGCGTCCTTCCCAGGTGAAGACGTAAGCCTTATCGGCTTGCGGTTTGGGTTTCGGCTTCGTCTTGAGTGCGGTTGCCATGAGCGTTCTCGTCACTCCTTGGTGACTCGGTTGAGCTCTTCGAGGCTCGTCATCCCTTCTTTGACCTTGCGCAGACCGGATTCTCGCAGGTCCGCAACGCCTTCGCGGCGGGCCTGCTCGGCGAGCTGCATCGCGTTGCCGCCCTCGAGGATCAACCGACGGATGGCCTCCGACACGGGCATCACTTGAAAGATACCGACGCGACCGCGGTAGCCCTTGGTGCAGCGCTCGCATCCCACGGGACCGAAGACAATGATCCCCTCCTCGATGTCCGCTTCGCTGAAGCCCTCTTGGCGCAGGACCTCGCGAGGCAGGTCCTCGGGCGCCTTGCAGTGCGGGCAGAGGCGCCGGGCGAGACGTTGCGCCATGATGAGCAGGACGGAGGAGGCGATATTAAAGGGTGCCACGCCCATGTTGGCGAGACGGGTGAGCGATTGCGGGGCGTCGTTGGTGTGGAGCGTGGAGAGCACCAGATGTCCGGTCTGCGCGGCCTTGACCGCGATCTCGGCGGTCTCCAGATCGCGAATCTCGCCGACCATGACGATGTCCGGGTCCTGACGCAGAAACGCCCGAAGCGCGGCGGCGAAGGTCAGGCCCGTCTTGGGATTCATACTGACCTGATTGATTCCCGGAACCTGGATCTCGACCGGATCTTCGACCGTCGAGATATTGATGTCCGGCTGATTCAGGAGATTGAGCGCGGTGTAGAGCGACACCGTTTTGCCGGATCCGGTCGGTCCGGTGACCAGGATCATGCCGTAGGGCTTATGGATGGCCTCCAGGAAGGCCTCGCGTTGCTCGAGCTCGAAGCCCAGTGCCTCGATGCCGACCTGAGCCGACGCGGAATCGAGGATCCGCAGCACGACCTTTTCACCGTAGAGGGTCGGCAGGGTATTGACGCGGAAATCGATGTCGCGCGTCCGACTGACCTTGAGCTTGATGCGTCCGTCCTGAGGGACGCGACGCTCGGCGATATTCATCCGCGACATGACCTTCAGGCGTGCAACCAGACGCCCGGCGATATTCATGGGTGGGCTCGCCACCTCGCGCAACATGCCGTCTTGTCTGAAGCGCACCCGAAAGAACTTCTCGTAGGGCTCGAAGTGGATGTCCGAGGCGCCCGCCGAGATGGCATCGACCAAGACCTTGTTGACGTACCGCACGATCGGCGCGTCGTCGATGTTGATGTCTGCGTCTTCGCGCAGATCCTCGTCGTCGGGGGTGATCTCGAGCTTCTCCAGGTCCGCGTCCATGAGCTCGGTCATGGTCGTGTCCTGAGCTTCGATCGCGGTCTCGATCGCGGCCTTGAGCTTGTGCTCTTCAACCAGCACCGCGTCGGTCGCCAAGCCGGTGTTGAAGCGGATCTCTTCGAGCGCTTGGTCGTTGGTCGGATCCGACAAGGCCAGGAAGAGGCGGTTGCCGCGGCGAAAGATCGGCAGCGCCCGGTGTTTGCGTATCAGTCGCTCGTCGACCAGGTTGACCGGGAGGTTCAGCAAATCCAGCGCATGCAGATCGAGCAGCGGTACCCCGAACTCGTGCGAGGCCGCGACGGCGATTTGCCGACCATCGAGCAGCTTCTGCTCGACGAGATAGGACACGAAGGCTTGGCGGCGTCGCGTCGCGTCGTCGTAGGCGGCGATCGCTTCACGCTCGGTGATGAGGTTGTCGCGCACCAAGCGCAGGGCGAGTCCCGAGAGCTTATTCTTGGCTGTCTGGTCCGTCGCCATGGCTCGTGTCGTCGGACCTCAGCGGTTGACTGAGAAGGCGAGTCGGACGTTACTCGCGACCAGGCCGTTGTCCTTCTGCTCGCTTTCGTTGAGATAAAACTCAAGCACCGTCTCGCGGCTCATCAACATGTCCTCGGTGACGTCATCGGCCAACTCGTTGACATGGCAAAAGACGCTGATGTACGGGGAATCCGCTTCTCGCGGATCGGTCACCCACAGCGATGGCGAGATGCGGTCCATGATCCTCAAAAACCCGTAGCCTTTGTCCGCGAACCATTTGGTACAGACCCCGCGCACGCAGGATCCAGGCTTGCCCCATTCGTTGCGCGGCTCGTAGGAGATGGGCAACAAATCGGGGATCAGGAATCCGGAATAGTAGGCGTCGACCTGTTGCTGAAGTTGACGGGAGACGTTCTTGAAGCCCATCAGCTCGACCCGGCAACCGGTGTTCTGCAACGCTTCGACGACCTGAAGAAAATCGCCGTCGCCCGTCACCAAGAGCACTTGATCGAGCTTGTTGGCCTGCAGCATGGCATCGACCGCCATGTCGAGGTCGGCGTTGGCCTTGGTGGTGACGTTGCCGCTCTCGTCAGTATAGCGCCGGACCAGCTTCACGGTGATCTTCCAACCGAAGTCCCGCACCATCTGCTGGTAGGTCTGCGCCTTCTTCTTGTATTCGATGTCCTCGCGAGCCCGCTCGGCGTCGAAGGCCATGTAGGTATTCAAGCGTTGCAGGATACCTCCTTCACGTGCGGCGAAGCGTCGCAGCACGTCGTAGCGCATCTGAAAACCGCCGTTGTAGCGGACATTCTCGGCATCGACGAAGACGCCGACTCTGAAGCTCGAGCTCATAGTGACCGTGATTTCACATTCAGTGCATAGCCACACGGCCATCGCTTCCGCTGGTGAGGAGAGCGATGGCCGCGGGTCGTGCGGTCCGGTTCGGCGAACCGTTTTGCTTGGACGATCGCCCCTGCCGCACGCGACAGGCGACGACCGCGCGCCTTTACTTGTTGAGGCGATTCTCGATCAGATCGTTTACCACGGTCGGATCGGCGAGCGTGGAGGTGTCGCCGAGCGAGTCGATCTCGTTGGCTGCGATCTTGCGCAGAATCCGACGCATGATCTTGCCCGACCGGGTCTTGGGCAGGCTGGGCGACCACTGGATGATGTCGACGATGGCGATCGGACCGATCTCCCCGCGCACCATGGCGACCAGCTCCTTCTTCAGCTCGTCGGTCGGCTCGACGCCGGCCATCGGGGTGACATAGGCATAGATGCCCTGGCCTTTGAGGTCATGCGGGTAACCCACGACAGCCGCCTCGGCGACGTGCGGATGCAGCACCAGCGCCGACTCGATCTCCGCGGTACCCAGGCGATGACCCGAGACGTTCAGAACGTCGTCGATCCGACCTGTGATCCAGTAGTAGCCGTCGGCATCGCGACGTGCGCCGTCACCCGTGAAGTAATAGCCCGGATACTGCCGGAAATAGGTGTCGGCAAAGCGCGCATGATCCCCGTAGAGGGTGCGCATCATCGCCGGCCAAGGACGCGAGAGCACCAGCGCGCCTTCACCCGGCCCTTCGATCAGGGTGCCTTCAGCCGGGTCGACCAGCGCCGGGACCACGCCGAAGAAGGGGCGTGTGGCCGAGCCTGGCTTGAGCGCGGTTGCGCCCGGCAGCGGGGTGATGAGATGACCGCCGGTTTCGGTCTGCCACCAGGTGTCGACGATCGGGCAGCGCTCGTCGCCGACGATGCGGTAGTACCACTCCCAGGCTTCCGGGTTGATGGGCTCGCCGACCGAGCCGAGGATGCGCAGCGACTTGCGCGAGGTCTTTTTGACCGGCTCCTCGCCGGCGCGCATCAGCGAGCGGATGGCGGTGGGCGCAGTATAGAAGATGGCGACGTTGTGCTTATCGATGACCTCCCAGAAACGCGACATGTCCGGGTAGTTCGGGATGCCCTCGAACATCAGCGAGGTGGCGCCGTTGGCCAGCGGACCATAGACGATATAGGTGTGACCGGTGACCCAGCCGACGTCGGCGGTACACCAGTAGACCTCGCCTTCCTGATAGTCGAAGGTGTACTTGTGGGTCATGGCCGCATAGACCAGGTAGCCGCCGGTGGTGTGCTGCACACCCTTGGGCTTGCCGGTGGAGCCGGAGGTATAGAGGATGAAGAGCGGATCCTCGGCGTCCATCTCCTCGGGCTCGCACTCGGCGGACGCGCCGGCGATCGCCTCGTCGTACCAAATGTCGCGACCCTCGGTCCACTCGACCTTGCCGCCGGTGCGCCGCACCACGACTACGGTCTCGACATTCGGGCATTCCAGCATCGCCGTATCGGCGTTCTTCTTCAGCGGGATGTGGCGTCCGCCGCGCACGCTTTCGTCGGAGGTGATGACCAGCTTGCACTCGGAGTCGAGGACACGATCGCGCAGCGAGTCGGGCGAGAAGCCGCCGAACACGATCGAATGCACCGCACCAATGCGGGTACAGGCCAGCATGGCGACCGCCGCCTCGGCGATCATCGGCAGATAGATGCAGACCCGATCGCCCTTCTTGACGCCGCGCGCTTTGAACACGTTCGCCAGTTTGCAGACCTCGGTGTGCAGCTCGCGATAGGTGATCTTGCGGTCTTCCTCGGGATTGTCGCCTTCCCAGATGATGGCGACCTGATCGCCGCGGGTGGCCAGATGCCGATCCAAGCAGTTATAGGAGACGTTGAGTTTGCCGCCTTGGAACCACTTGATGTGCAGGTCGTCGGCCTGGAAGCTGTAGTCCATGACCGTGTCCCACGGCTTGGACCACGTCAGGAACGTCTCCGCCTGTTCGGCCCAGAAGCCCTGCGGGTCGTCGATGGACCGCTTGTACATGGCGGCATACTGCTCCGCGTTGACGTGGGCCTTCGCGGCGATGGCTGCAGGAACCTGGTAGACCTTCTCTTCCGACATGGTTGTTGTCTCCTCGACTTGGTGGAGTGATCTGTGCGGGCCCGCGGCACACCTTCTCGGTTACCGGCGGACGCGAACGCCTAATAGTAAACGCTCCGATAGGGCGCAGCCAGCCGGGAGATGCCGGGGTTGCATCGCGGCGCCCGGTCTCAGCACAGGAAATCCCGCAGAGGCAGTCCGTCGCCGTTGTCTCGATAGGCGGCCTGGGCGAGGAAGAGCTCGGCCGAGGCCAGTGCGTCGCTCAGCGCGTTGTGCGCGCTGTAACGGGGCAGGTTGTAGCGATCCCCGAGCGCATGCAGGCGCAGATCGGACGCCTTGAACGGGGTCTGTCGACGCTCGAACGTTCGATAGGCCAGGGCTTGGGTATCCACGACCGGCATCAAGAGTCTTCGCTGCCACAGTCGCTTGCAGGCGTTGCTCAGGAAGCCGCGCTCGATGCGCGCGTGATGGGCAATCATCACCTTACCCGCCAGTACCTCGAGAAGCTCCTCGAGGACGTCGGCAAGCTCGTTGCCTTCTGCGGACTCGTCGTCCGTGATCTGATGGATGATCGCCGTCGCCTCGGGGATGGAGCGATCGATCCGCACCACCCGATGGCGGGCGCTCGACAGGTCGATGGAGACGCCTCGGACCCCGACATAGCCGACGCTCAGGATCAGGTCGTTGGCGATGTCCAACCCCGTCGTTTCCAGATCGATGGCAAGATATTCCACCTCTCGATAGTCTGCTTTCGCCAGCGGAAACGGATGCTCCAGGTAGGAGCGCAAGGGCCCCGGCGGGGTTCGGCGCAGGTGCCAGCGGCGGCGCCAGTCAAGCAGTCGCGACATGGTCAGGGCCTAGGCGAAGCGGCCGGCTTGGTAACGCTGTCCGAGGGACTCCTGCATGGTGTTGATCAGGAGAAAGGCGTCTTTCAGATGTCCGCGCTCCAGCGGAGAGAGCTCGTCCGGCGACAAAAAATTATCCGCCTTCTTCCCGTGCCCGAGCTGATTGGCCTGATGACGCATCCGCAGCGTTCCGATCAGCTCGATGGCGTCGGTCAGGTTTGCGGCTCCGTCTTTGCTCAAGGTTCCATGCTCCGCGGCGGCGCTCAGGCGCTCGATGGTGTTGGTCTCGGGCAGTCCGCCCGAGAGCGCGTAGATCCGCGCCAGGTCGACGACAGGCACGATGCCCTTGTGCTTAATATCGAAGGTATGGTCGTGGTCGCCGCCTTGAATGAGCACGATATTTCTGAAGAAGCCCAGCGGCGGCCGATACTTGAGCGCGTTCGCGACCATGTAGGCGACGAAGATCCGATTGGCCTTGCAGCGCTCCAGGACCCGCTCCTGCAGATCGGCGAAGAGATTGTCCGGGTCATGCACCGCGCGCAGGTCGAAAAAGACGTTGGCCAGCATCAGGGACATGGGCTCCGGCTTGAGGATCCAATTGACGAAGTATTTGTGCCAGATCCGCAAGGGCTGACGCCATTTGGGGTTCGAGGCCATGACATCGCCAGGGCAGTAAACGAAACCGCAGGCATCGAGACCATCGTTCACGATCTTGGCGAGTGCGGCGAAGTAGGCGTCGTCGTCCGGTTTGGCGTGGTCCGCGATCAACAGGGCGTTGTCTTGGTCGGAGTGCGAGGACTGCTCGCGGCGTGCCTGCGAGCCCCCGACGATCCACGCGTAGGGCACGGGCGGGCTGCCGAGATCCGCCTCCGCCAGCACGATCAGGCGCTGCGTAATGGCGTCGGTGATGGCGCTGATGGCCTGACCGACGTGGTTCGCGGTCGCCCCCCCGTTGATGAGGTGGACCTGAAGCTCGGGGATCTTGGAGCTGATCTGAACCAGTGTCTCGATCGACGTCGCGCGATGGATGTCGCCGACGAGATAGACGGCGTTGGCGCTTTGAAAGCGCGTGAGATCGGTCGTCGAGATCAGCCCGGCGACACGCGCACCATCCAGCACCGGCAGGTGATGCACATTCAGGCGTGTCATGGTGATCAGGGCCTGGAAACCCAGCGTGTCGATCTGCGCGGTTTGCAGCTTCTCGGTCATGATCTCGCGGACCGGGCGGTCGGTCGACAGACCGACGGCGACGCAGCGGCTACGCAGATCGCGGTCGGTGATCATGCCGGCGAGCCGATCCCCTTCCATGATCAGAAGCGACGAGACGCGGTGCTCGGACATCACCTGCGCGGCCTCGCGGATGCTCGTCTCCGGGTTCGCAACGATCGGCGTGCGGTTGATCATGTTGCCGATCTGCACCGTCATCAGACCGGTGCCGGCGGCCGGCGCGTCCACGATGATGTCGAGCGCCTTGCGCAGTCGACTGGAAATGGATTGGTCGAAATGCTCCGCGAATGCGGCGTGTCGCTCACGCAGATCCGCCAACTCGGCGCAGGGCAGGGCGTAGACGAGGGTGTCTTCCGAGGTGTTGCCGAAAAATCGACCGCCTTCGGGTGTGGGCCGACAGATCATGTCGCACAAATCGCCTTCGGCCAGTTTGCCGACCAGCTCTCCGTTGGCGTCACGCAGCTCCACTGCACCGCGGCGCAGAAGATAGACGCAGGGTGGATCGGCGTTTTCCGGCGGGAAGGGTGTGCCGCGGCGAAAGTAGCGCACCGACAGGCGCTGTGGAAGGCGTTCGAGCGTCTCTTGCGGCAGTTGAGCGAACGGCGGGTGACTGGCCAGGAAGTCTCGGATCTCGATCAGCTCGATGTTCATGGCGAGGTACCCTGGTTCTGGCTGAGCGGCTTGGCCCGGCTCGGCAGGCGCAGTCCGAGTAAAAAACCCCGCCGAAGCGGGGCTGAAAACCTCTTGAGGATGCCCCGAGGTCTTGCCTCGGGGCATGTGATCAGGCGCAGGCGGTGATCGCGCTTCGAGTGCCTGCACCTCGGTCCTCGATTAGTGGCCGGTGGCCACTCCCGAGCCACGCGGAATACGCACGTCCTCGACGAGGTGCTGGATGTGCTCCGGAGGCGGTGCCGCAAACTTGAAGACCACTGCAGCGATGAGGAAATTGAACGCCGCGCCGATCGCACCGAACGCCTCGGGCGTGATTCCGAAGAACCAGTTCGCACCCATGCCCAAATCGGGCATCAGGAAACTCGTGCCCGGTATAAACAGGATGCCCTTGTGCTGGAACACATACAGCAAGGTGATGGTCACGCCGCCGATCATGCCGGCGACGGCGCCCAGCGAGTTCATCCGTTTGGCGAAAATACCCAACATCAGCGCGGGGAAGATCGACGAGGCCGCGAGACCGAAGGCGATGGCGACGGTTCCGGCCGCGAATCCCGGTGGATTCATGCCCAGATATCCGGCCAGGATGATCGCGCCGATCATCGACAGACGCCCCGCCATGAGTTCGCGCTTCTCCGAGATCTTCGGCATGAAGACGCCCTTCAGAAGGTCGTGAGAGATCGAGGAGGAGATCGCAAGCAGCAAGCCGGCTGCCGTCGAGAGTGCCGCCGCGAGACCGCCGGCAACGACCAAGGCGATGACCCAAGCGGGCAAATTCGCGATCTCGGGGTTGGCCAACACCATGATGTCGTTGTTGACCGTGACCATCTCGTTGCCCTTCCAGCCGAACT
The DNA here is from genome assembly GCF_003634315.1 of Thiocapsa rosea. Taxonomy (NCBI): domain Bacteria; kingdom Pseudomonadati; phylum Pseudomonadota; class Gammaproteobacteria; order Chromatiales; family Chromatiaceae; genus Thiocapsa; species Thiocapsa rosea. Next base: position 528,338 of record NZ_RBXL01000001.1, on the reverse strand, counting down.
CCTCGGCCTTCGCGGCGAACTCCGGATTCTGATCGTTGTAGTACTGGATGCGGCCGTCGTCGTTCTTGTCTTCCCACTTGAGCAGACCGGTGGTCTCCCAACGCTTGAACCAGTCCGGACGATCGTCGTAGACCAGGTTCCCCGTCTCGCTGCCGACCGGACCGATTTGGATGGTATCCATCAGGTTCAGGCGGGCCATGGCACCGACGGCCGGTGCCGTGGTGTAGAGGATTGCGATGAAGACCAGTGCCCAGCCGGCCGAGAAGCGTGCGTCACGCACCTTCGGGACCGTGAAGAAGCGGATGATGACGTGCGGAAGGCCGGCCGTACCGATCATGAGCGACAGGGTATAGACAAACATGTTCAACGAGCTGCCCATCACCTGCGTGGTGTATTCTTTGAAGCCGAGGTCGGTCACCACTTCATCGAGCTTCGCAAGCAAGGACATGCCGCTGGCCACACCGTCGCGCGCATATTCGCCGCCCAGACCAAGCTGGGGAAGCGGGTTGCCGGTCAGGTTCAGGGAGATGAAGATCGCCGGTACCGTGTAGGCGAAGATCAGTACGACGTATTGCGCGATCTGGGTATAGGTGATGCCCTTCATGCCGCCGGTGATGGCGTAGATGGCGACGATGCCCATGCCTGCCAGGATGCCCATCTCGTAGGTCACGCCGAGGAACCGGGAGAAGGCCACACCGATACCCGTCATCTGCCCGATAACATAGGTGACCGACGCCAGGATCAAGCAGATGACGGCCACGACGCGCGCGGTTTGCGAGTAATAGCGGTCACCGATGAACTCCGGGACCGTGAACTTGCCGAACTTGCGCAGATACGGGGCCAGGAGAAGTGCGAGCAGTACGTAGCCGCCTGTCCACCCCATGAGAAAGACCGATCCGCCGTAGCCGCCGAAGGCGATCATGCCGGCCATGGAAATGAAGGACGCAGCCGACATCCAGTCTGCGGCCGTCGCCATGCCGTTGGCGACCGGGTGAACGCCGCCGCCCGCGACGTAGAAGTCTCCTGTGGTCTTTGCGCGGGCCCAAACGGCGATCCCGATGTAGAGCGCGAAGGTCACGCCGACAATGCTGTAAGTCCAAAGTTCAAGTGCTGACATAGTGTTGCGCCTCTATTCCTCGCCGAAGTCGTATTTTTTGTCCAGACGGTTCATCGCTGTCGCATAGACGAAGATCAAGACGACAAAGATGTAGATGGATCCCTGTTGTGCAAACCAGAAACCGAGCGGATAGCCGCCGAGCATGATGGCATTCAACGGCTCCACGAGCAGGATGCCGAAGCCGAAGGACACCACGAACCAGATCGTCAACAGGATTGCGAGGAGACGCAGATTCTCGCTCCAGTACTGCGCGGCCTTGCTCGGTTGCGCGTGAACGTGCTCGGGCTGGATGCCGTCGCTGCCGGATTGGTAGGGTGTGCCGCTTCCCGAATCCTCGCCGACGTCGAACTTATTGTCGAGCTTGTTCATCGAGACGGCATAGATGAAGATCAGCGCTACGAAGATGTAGATGGATCCCTGTTGAGCGAACCAGAAGCCGAGCGGGTAGCCGCCGAGCATGATGGTGTTCAATGGCTCGACCAATAGTATCCCGAAGCCAAAGGAGACAATGAACCAGATCGTCAGCAGAATCGCCAGGAGACGCAGATTCGCGCTCCAGTATTCCGCTCGTTTGCCAGGAGTCATGGGTTGTGTCACTCCGTAGTGTCGGATGAGTGTTTTGGGTCGGGGTGACGGGGCGATGACGGAACCCTTCATGCGGCTGGCTCGTCGGCCGTAAGTTGTGCCCCTCGGTCGATTTTGTTGTTGTCGACTGCTCGCAGCGCACACCTGGCCGAGCGAACATGTCGATCGCGCAACCCGAACCCGTGCGCTCATATCGAGTTGCGAAACCGGTCTCTCGCCTCGCGGCGTGTTCCGGCACGTTTCCATTTTTGCCTCGTCCGTCTCTCGGGGCGAGGCGCCGGCATTGTCTGGTCCGCCGCGTCATGCTGTCAACGACGCCTCGATCCTCCGGCGCAGCGAATGTATCGGTAAAGCACGCTTTTGCGCAACATCCCTTCCGCCATTCCCGAGCGTTGACTGAATCGTCGGTTGCCAACGGTCGCGGCGTTTCTTACCCTGCAGCCCGATGATGTCACAACACTCAGCGGCGGGTTGGATCGATATGCAGTACTCAAGCACGCGCGGCGGGATTGCCCCGGTCGGCTTTGCCGAGGCCGTCTTGATGGGGCTGGCGACCGACGGTGGACTTTTGGTCCCGACGGATCTACCGTGCGTGGATGCGGCGACCCTGCGGGCCTGGTCCGGTCTAGGTTTTCAAGACCTGGCCCTCGAGGTCATGACGCCATTCGTCGGGGACGAGATCCCGCGCGAAGATCTGCGAGCGCTGATCGAGCGCTCCTACGCCACCTTCGCGCACCCGGCGGTAACGCCCCTCGTCGAGGTCGGCGATCTGCGGATCCTCGAGCTGTTCCACGGCCCGACCGCGGCCTTCAAGGACGTTGCACTTCAATTCCTCGGGAATCTCTTCGAGTACCTCCTGGCCCGCGACGGCGGCGAGCTCAACATTTGCGGCGCCACCTCGGGCGATACCGGCTCAGCGGCCATTTACGGGGTCCGAGGCAAGGCGCGAATCAGCATCTTCATGCTCCATCCGAAGGGTCGGATTTCACCGATCCAGGAGCGTCAGATGACGAGCGTGCTGGATGCCAATGTGCACAATATTGCCGTGAAAGGTAGCTTCGACGACGCCCAACGCATCGTCAAAGAGCTTTTCAACGACTTGCCGTTCAAGTCCGAATTCAGCCTGGGTGCGGTCAACTCGATCAACTGGGCGCGAATCCTGGCCCAGATGGTCTACTACGTCTTCGCCTGGGCGCGCTGCAGTGCAGGCGACCCGCAGCGGCGCGTGAGCTTCGCGGTGCCCACCGGCAACTTCGGCGATGTCTTCGCGGGCTATCTCGCCAAGCGGATGGGCGTGCCGATCGATCGGCTCATCGTCGCGACGAATCGCAACGATATCTTGACGCGGTTCGTCGACACAGGTGTCTACTCCGTCGGTGATGTCTATCAGACGCTTAGCCCCGCCATGGACATTCAGATCGCCTCGAATTTCGAGCGCTACCTGTATTTCCTGCACGACGGGGATGCCGGGAAGGTGCGATCGTTGCTCGAGACGCTGCAGTCGACCGGTCGGCTCGAGGTCGACGCGGCACATCATGCCCGCGCTCGGGCCGATTTCGACGCGGTCGCGGTGAGCGATGCCGAGACGCTCGAGCAGATTCGCCAGACCTATGCCGCGGCCGACTACATCCTTTGTCCGCACACCGCGGTCGGGGTCAAGGCGGGCGGCGCCCTCGAGGATCTGGTCTGCCTCGCGACGGCCCATCCGGCGAAGTTCAACGAGGCGATCCAGCTCGCCATCGGCCGCGATGCCCCTTTGCCGCCCGCCCTGCAGGGATTGATGGATCTGCCGACCCGCTGTCTCGAGCTCGATGCCGGCGCCGAGCCGCTCAAGGCGCATATCCGCGAAACCTTGAAGGATGGTGGGTAAGTTCGATGGCGCCAACCTCGCACGACGAGAGACCGCAGATGACCGAACCCGGCCGTTATGTCTTTGTGATGGACACCACCCTGCGCGATGGCGAGCAGACCCAGGGAGTGTCCTTTTCGCCCGATGAAAAGGTCAATATCGCCAAGGTGTTGCTCGAGCAAGTTCGGGTGGATCGCATTGAGGTCGCCTCGGCACGCGTCTCCTCCGGCGAGGCCGATGCCGTCGGTCAGATCATCGCCTGGGCAGAGGAGCGCGATCTGGCGTCCCGCGTGGAGGTGTTGGGCTTCGTCGACGGCGGGCGCAGCGTCGACTGGATCCGCGCTGCCGGCGGACACGTCATCAACCTGCTCGCCAAGGGCAGCGAGAAGCACTGTCGCGGCCAGCTGGGCAAGACGCTCGATCAGCACGCCGACGACGTCAAAGCCACGATCGCGATTGCGCGCGACCGCGGTTTGGCCGTCAATCTCTATCTGGAAGACTGGTCGAACGGTTATCGGGACAACCCGGCTTACGTCTTCGGGTTGGTCGAGCGTCTCGCCGATTGTGGGATCGGGCACTTCATGCTCCCGGATACGCTCGGGGTCATGACGCCCGAGCGGGTCTTCGACGCCTTCACCGATATGCTCGGCCACTTTCCCGACATCAAGCTCGATTTTCATCCGCACAACGACTACGGACTCGCGACGGCCAACGTGCTTGCTGCGGCTCGGGCTGGCGCGGCGGCCGTGCACTGCACCGTCAACTGTCTCGGCGAGCGCGCCGGCAATGCCTCGTTGGCCGAGGTTGCCGTCAACCTGCGCGATCAGCTTGGGTTGCAGATCGGGATCGACGAGACCCATCTTGCGCGGATCAGCGAGCTGGTCGAATACTTCTCGGGGAAGCGGATCGCCGACAATGCCCCCATCATCGGCGCCGATGTCTTCACGCAGACCGCCGGCATCCACGCCGACGGGGATCGTAAAGGCAGCCTTTACCACACCCGCCTCTCGCCCGAGCGTTTCGCACGACGGCGCAAATACGCGCTGGGCAAGCTCGCCGGCAAGGCATCGCTCGCGAAGAATCTGGAGCGTCTGGACATCACGCTCTCCGAGGAAAACCAGGCCAAGGTTCTCAAGCGGATCGTCGAGCTCGGCGACTCCAAGAAAACCATCACGATCGAAGACCTGCCCTTCATCATCGCCGAGGTTCTGGAAAGCAAGGACTACAACCATGCCGAGCTGCTCGCCTGCTCGGTCTCGTCGACCCTGGATCTGGAGTCGACGGCAAGCATCAAGCTCCGCATCGCCGAGGAGATCCTCACCGCGGCCGGCAGCGGCAACGGCGGTTTCGACGCCTTCAACAACGCGCTGGCCAAGATCGTGAAGAAGCGTGGACTCACCCTTCCGACCCTGCTCGACTACGAGGTCCGCATCCCCAAGGGCGGGCGGACCGATGCGCTCACCGAGTGCAGCATCACCTGGGGCACCGACCAAGGCGAGCTGCGCACCCGCGGCGTGCATGCCAATCAGGTCTTCGCGGCGATCGGGGCGACAGTGCGGATGCTCAACATCGTGATGCATCGAGCCCTGCACGAGAAGCGGGCCGCCGTGACGACATCCACGGCGGCATAACGGCCGATGCCGGTCATCGGGCTTCCTTGGATCTAAACCGCGCCCAGTGCGGTATGCGATGTTTTTGGAGGGGATCGGCCCCGGCGGATTTGACGACCGCTGGAGACGGTGCGGTTTAAACCCGATACGCGCCTGTTCCTCGGCTTTCAGGTGTCTAAGTCATTGTTTGGAAGTTTCTTCTAACCACTCACTACTCACTACTCACTACTCAAGAGCGCGTGCGCGATCCCGCGCAAGGAGCAGCGATCCATGAACCCCGAAAAGGTCGTCTTCGGATTCTTCATCGTCTTGGCCCTGACCCTGAACTTCGGCTTTTTCGTCGGCGAGATCGACAACCCGGAGCATCATCACGTCTGGGAGCTGTTTGTGGTCGTCCTGGTCAACCTGGTCGCGACCGTGCTGAAGTTCGGCGACCGCACGCATATGGGCGCATTGCTGTTGGCGACCAGCCTGGTCGCCATGCTGCAATTGATCGGTGCGGCACTGATCTGGACGATCGCCGTCCATGCAACCGAGGCCGGCATGACGCCTGCCGTCATGGCCAGCATCGTCTCCTTGAGCGGCGGGGCGATGATCGCCAATGTGGTGTCGGTGGTGCTGCTGGTGATCGAGACCTTTACCCTGCGTCGCTAGTGGAAGGGTGCAGAGATTCCGAGACCCTCCAAGAGCGTTGTCGTAATCGTAATCGTAATCGTATCGATGGTCGACAACGACAACGAATGGTCTCGATAGATCTGCCGTGCTGCACCAGCACGCGTCGCCTGCGCCATGCGCGGCCCGGATGCGATGCCGCCGCCGTGGAGCTTGCCCCATCAGTACGAGTCTGACTATGGACAACGTCGTCTATCTCATCATGCGGCGGATGCGCACGCCGCTGTTGGTCCTGATCGGGACCTATGCCGTGGCGATGGCCGGTATGGTGGTGATCCCCGCGCAGGATGCGGCCGGTCATCCGGTGCCGACGAGCTTCTTCCATGCCTTTTACTTCGTCAGCTACATGTCGACCACCATCGGGTTCGGCGAGCTGCCGAACGCCTTTACCGATGCACAACGCATTTGGGTCTCCTTCAGCGTGTTCGCCACGGTCGCGGTCTGGCTCTATGCGATCGGAACACTGATCACGCTGCTGCAGGACACGACCTTTCAGCGTGCCATCTTGGAGAGCCGCTTTCGCCGCCGGGTCAGGCGGCTGCGCGAGCCCTTCTACCTGGTCTGCGGCTATGGTCAAACCGGAACCGCCTTGGTGCGCAGCCTGACCGATCGACACCAACGTGCGGTGGCGATCGACATCGATCCGCAGCGGGTGAACCTGCTCAAGCTCGACAACCTGCGCGAATACGTCCCCTCGTTGTGCGCCGATGCCCGACAGCCGTCCAGCCTCGAGGATGCAGGTCTTCGACATCCGCTCTGCAAAGGCGTCGTGGCGCTCACCAACGTCAACGAGACCAATCTCAAGATCGCCATCGCGGCCAAACTGCTGCATCCCGAGATCACCGTCATCTGTCGGGCCGATTCGCATGAGGTCGAGGCCAACATGGCCTCGTTCGGAACGGATCACATCTACGACCCTTTCGATACCTTTGCGCTCGACATGGCCATCGCCATTCAGTCGCCCTGTCTGGCCCTGTTGAGCAAATGGCTGGCCGGTTACGAGGATCAATCGCTCGATGCGCCGATCTTTCCACCGGCCGAAGGACGCTGGGTGCTCTGCGGCTTCGGGCGTTTCGGCAAAGCCATGTACCGCCACCTCAGGGAGCAGGGACTCGACCTCACCGTCATCGAGGCGCTTCCGCACAAGACCGGCATCCCGAAGGAAGGTGTCGTGCACGGGCGCGGCACCGAGGCGGTGACGCTCGAGCAGGCGGGGATCGGCGACGCCGTCGGCCTCGTGGCCGGCACCGACAGCGATGCGGACAACCTCTCGATTATCATGACCGCCCTGGCGCTGAACCGAACCCTGTTCGTCGTGGCACGACAGAATCATCGCTACAACAAGCTCTTGTTCGAGCGCGTCGGGGCGCAGGTCGTGATGATGCCGAGCAACATCATTGCCGATCGTATCCGGGTGCGGCTCGGTACGCCTTTGCTTGGGGATCTCATGGCGCTGGCACGCGATCGCGAGGACGAATGGGCTTGCGAGTTGGTCAGTCGGGTAGTCGCACTGGTCGACGAATACGCGCCTCATGTCTGGGAGATCAGGATCGACGAGATCGAGGCGCCGGCCCTGTGCGCCCTGGATCGGCGCGGCATCTCGGTGAGCGTCGAACAACTTACGCGCGATCCACGCGACCGCGATCGGGTGCTGCCGCTGATCGTCTTGTTGCGCATGGACGACGAGGAGCGCGAGCTGCTCCCCGCGCCGGACGTGCGGGTGCGCAGCGGCGATCGTCTGCTGTTGTGCGGGCGTGCCGATGCGAGTCGCACCCTGACCTGGACGCTGCGAAACCTGAACGTGCTCGACTATGTCCTGACCGGGAACGCAGCCCCGGGCGGACTGGTCTGGCGTTGGCTCGCGCGGCGTCGTGCGCGGGGCGTTTAATGCGGCGAAAAATCCGCGTGTGCTCGGCATAAACGATGAGGATGATGGCATACTGCCGTCACGTCGACCGCTGTTACGAGGAGAAGGCCCATGTACCCGGTAATGACTCGACTCGCCGAGGACCACGTCCGTCTCACAAAGCTGCTCGATCTTTTCGAACACCTCTTGAACCGTTTTCACGAGGGCGCGGAGCCTGATTACGAGCTGATGGCCGAGATGCTCGAGTACATGGACAACTACTCCGACATCGTCCATCACCCGACCGAGGACATCATCTTCGAGCGCGTCTTGGAGAAAGGCACCGAGCGCCACGATGTCTTCGATGTCCTGATGCGTCAGCACAAGGCGCTCGGGCAGTTGAGCAAACGCTTTCGCGAATCGCTCGACGGGATCCTCCATGAGGAGGTCTTGCTGCGCGAAGACGTCGAGGCGCACGGGCGCGAGCTGATCGGAACACTGCGTGCCCACAAGCGGCTCGAGGACGAGGAAGCATTTCCCATCGCGCTCGAACGTCTGTCCGAAGAGGATTGGGCACAGATCGAGGCGCAGGCGCCGACCCAGGACGATCCCTTGTTCGGGACCCTGGATCCGGCGCGTTATCACGCGCTCTATGCGCGACTCTCGGCCGAGACGGAGTCATGACGTTCGTAAGTACCCCTGATTTTCGCCACGATACCCCGGAATGCCTCGGGATCCTGCTCGTCAACCTCGGCACCCCGGATGCGCCGAGCGTGCCGGCCGTTCGCCGCTATCTGGCCGAGTTCCTGGCCGACCCGCGGGTCGTGGAGCTGCCGCGCGCGCTCTGGCTCCCGATCCTGCACGCCGTCATTCTGCGCGTGCGCCCGGCCCGCTCGGCAAAGGCGTACCGAGCGGTGTGGGCGGAGGACGGCTCGCCCCTTCTGAGCATCGCCCGGCGGCAGGCCGCCGCCGTCCAGACCCGTCTGAGCGAGCGGTTCGTCGGACCGGTCAAGGTCGCCTTGGGGATGCGCTACGGCAACCCGTCCATACCCGCCGCCCTGGCCGAGCTTCGCCAAGCCAACGCGCGACGGATCCTGGTCTTTCCGCTCTACCCGCAATACTCCGGATCGACCACGGCCTCCGTGTTCGACGCCGTCACGCGTGAGCTGCAGCGTTGGCGCTGGCTGCCCGAGCTGCGCTTCATCAACCAATATCACGACGAGCCGGCTTATATCGACGCGGTGGCCGAGAGCATCCGCAACCACTGGGCCGAGCGGGGCGAGCCCGAGCGCTTGCTGTTTTCTTTCCATGGGATCCCCAAGGATTATTTCGAGAATGGCGACCCTTACTTCTGCCATTGTCAGAAGACCGCGCGGCTGGTGACCGACTGTCTCGGCCTTTCGTCGGATCGCTGGGCATTGACCTTCCAGTCACGCGTCGGCTTCAAAGAGTGGCTCAAGCCCTATACGGACGAGACGTTGAAGGCATGGGGTGCCGAGGGCGTGCGCTCGGTCCAGGTTTTGTCGCCCGGATTCTCGGCCGATTGCCTGGAAACCATCGAGGAGATCGATGAGGAGAACCGCGGCTATTTCATCGGTGCCGGGGGCAAGGAGTTCAGCTATATCCACTGCCTGAACGACGGCGCCGCGCACATCGAAATGATGGCAGGTTTGGTCGAGCGGCATTCGGCCGGCTGGCCCGAGGTCACGCAGGTTGCGGCCGACGGCGCCGCGTTGGCCGCACGGCACGGCCGCGCTGTCGCGCTCGGGGCTGCGGCTTAAACCGCGCCCTGTGCAGTATGCGATGTTTTTGGATGGGATCGGCCCCGGCAGTTTTGACGACCGCCGGAGTCGGCGCGGTTCAAGATATAAAAAATTGATTATTTTAAACCGCGTTCCCGCTAAGGTCCGTGGGTGCGCCAAACGTCGAATTCACTCGAAATTCAGTATCTCGCACTGGACGCGGTTTAACACCCTGAATCATCGCCAGTGTCCGAGGAGTAGATCATGGATCAGCGCGCTCGACCGACTGAAATCAACCTGCATCAAAAGTCACGCCTCCTTGAGGTGACCTTCGACGACGGGGCACGCTTCAGGCTGCCGTGCGAGTACCTGCGCGTCTATTCGCCGTCTGCCGAGGTCCGCGGCCACTCCCCGAGTACCGCCAAGCTCCAGGTAAAGAAGGAAGAGGTCAACATCACCGACCTGCAGCAGGTCGGCAGTTATGCGGTGAAGATCTTCTTCGACGACGGCCACAAATCCGGCCTCTATGACTGGGACTACCTCTATAAACTGGGGCGGGCCTGGCAGCCGTTTTGGTTCGATTATCTGGAAAAAATCGGCGCGGCCGGCTACACGCGCACGGCACCGGACCCCTTCGAGACCATGAAGGCACGCGGCGAATCCCCGTCCGAGCTGCCTGACCGGACAGGGGCGAGCCCGACCGAGCCCGCGGAGGAGCCGACCCCATGAACCGTCCGATCCTGATCGCGGTCCTCGGTGTGCTTTGGCTGCCCCTCGCCAACTGCGCGCCGGTTGAAGGTCCGGTCAAACCCACCGCGGATGTGCCCGAAGCGAAGGGGTGGAGCAGCGAGGTGGTGGCCGATGGACTGGAGCATCCCTGGTCCATCGCCTGGCTCCCGGACGGATCGGCGCTGATCACCGAGCGTCCCGGGCGTCTGCGCATCCTGCGCGATGGTGAACTGATGGCCGAGCCCGTCGCTGGACTGCCCGCGGTGTTGTCCCACGGTCAAGGCGGTCTAATGGATGTGGCCCTGCATCCGGATTTCGAGCGCAACCGACTGGTCTATCTCACCTTCGCGACCGGGACCCCGGATGCCAACCGGACCGCCCTTGCACGCGGGCGACTCGACGGCGACCGGCTGCAAGATGTCGAGGTCATCTTCGAGAACGCCGACGTCAAGCGAGGGGGGCAGCACTTCGGTTCCCGCCTCGTTTGGCTGCGGGATAAGAGCCTGTTGATGAGCATCGGTGACGGCGGCAATCCGCCGACCTCCTTCGAAGGCGGCAACATCCGCGACCAGGCCCAGCGGTTGGAGACCCATTTCGGCAAGGTCCTGAGACTGACGGAAGACGGGCGTCCGCACCCGGACAACCCCTTTGTCGATCGAAAGGGCGCGCGTTCCGAGATCTACAGCTACGGCCACCGCAACATCCAGGGCTTGGCCATCGATCCCGCGAGCGGACGCGTCTGGGCCAACGAGCACGGTTCCCGCGGCGGGGACGAGCTCAACCTGATCGAGCCGGGCAAGAACTACGGCTGGCCCGAGGTCACCTACAGCATGGAATATCACGGGCCACGCGTCTCCGACGAGACCAGTCGCCCCGGGGTGGTCGACCCGCTAATCAACTGGACACCCTCCAAGGCGCCGAGCGGTCTCGCCTTTTACACCGGCGACCGCTATCCCGGATGGCAAGGCAACCTCTTCAGCGGCGCCTTGGTCTTCGGCGAGGTGCGGCGCATCGTCCTGGACGGCGCGAAGGTCGTCGACGAGGAAAAGCTCACCATCGGCAATCGCGTGAGAGACGTCCGGCAAGGGCCGGACGGTTATCTCTACGTGCTGATCGACTCCGGAGATGGGTCCTTGCTGCGCATTGTGCCCCGCTGAAGCGCGTCCCGGGTGCCTCTACCATCTCGGCTGGACGCGCTTCAGGATTTTAAAGTGCTTCTCCCGAAACGCTTTTTTTATCCTAAACCGCGTCGCGCCAACGCAATGGACGGCGACGAGGTTGGAATTGTCGCCGGCCAAGCAGATCGCCTCGGACGCGGTTTAGCAGCGGTTCTTGCGTCCCGCCACCCTTAACCGAAGCGCATTCAACCGAATAAACCCGGTCGCATCCTTCTGATCGTAGGCCCCGGCATCCTCCTCGAAGGTCGCTATCGAGGCGTCGAACAGGCTGTTGGTCTCGGATTTGCGACCGACTACCATCACGTTGCCCTTGTAGAGCCGCAGGCGCACGACGCCGTTCACCACCTCTTGGGTTGCGTCGATCGCGGCCTGAAGCATCAGCCGCTCGGGCGCGAACCAGTAGCCGTTGTAGACGAGGCTCGCATACCGCGGCATCAGCTCGTCTTTGAGGTGCGCGGCCTCGCGGTCGAGCGTCAAGGATTCCATCGCACGGTGGGCCTTGAGCAGGATGGTGCCGCCGGGGGTCTCGTAGCAGCCGCGCGACTTCATGCCGACATAACGGTTTTCGACGATGTCGCTGCGCCCGATGCCGTTGGCCCCGCCGATGCGGTTGAGCTCGGCTAAGACCTCGGCCGGGGACATGCGTTGGCCGTCGATGCCGACACAATCGCCGCGCTCGAACATCAGCTCGATGACGGTCGCCTGATCCGGTGCATCCTCCGGCGCGACGCTCCAGCGCCACATGTCGGCACCCGGCTCGACCCAGGGATCTTCCAGGTCGTAGCCTTCGTAAGAGATGTGCAGCAGGTTGGCGTCCATCGAGTAGGGCGACTTGGTGCCGTCGCGCTTCATCTCGACCGCAATCCCGCGGCTTGCCGCATAGTCCATCAGCTTCTCGCGCGAGAGCAGATCCCACTCGCGCCAGGGCGCGATGATCTTGATGTCCGGGTTCAGCGCATAGGCGGTCAGTTCAAAACGCACCTGGTCGTTGCCTTTGCCGGTCGCGCCGTGCGAGATGGCGTCGGCACCGGTCTCGGCGGCGATCTCGATCAGCCGCTTGCCGATCAAGGGCCGCGCGATCGAGGTGCCGAGCAGATACTCGCCCTCGTAGATGGCGTTGGCGCGGAACATGGGGAAGACGAAATCGCGCACGAACTCCTCGCGCAGATCGTCGATATAGATCTCCTTCACCCCCGCTGCGGTGGCCTTGGCGCGCGCCGGCTCCAGCTCCTCGCCTTGGCCGATGTCGGCCGTGAAGGTCACGACCTCGCAGCCGTATTCCTCCTGAAGCCATTTGAGGATGACCGAGGTATCCAGGCCACCGGAGTAGGCCAATACCACCTTCTTGATTGCGCCTTGCGCCATCGTTTTGCTCCAACTCGGAAAAGGCGATGAGTATATACCGAGCGCGCGTGGGTTTTTCGGAAAGCAGGGTGCGTCTCGCGCGCGTCGGGACAAGGCGCGCCGACGAGGCGTAGCGGCCCCTACGGCGAGGAGGCGCAACGCCGGCCCGGCGTGCGCGGGGCGTGCAATGCGGCAAAAAATCCACGTGCGCTCGGTATATAACCCGCCGGGATCTCTCGGACCGCCCAGCGGATCGATTCGGCGACCGCATCGCCGATGCCGGGCACCGCGGTCAATGCCTCGGCATCCGCTGCGATCACGGCCTCGATGCTGCCGAAGTGCTCGATCAGTCGTTTCGCGCGCTCGGGTCCGATCCGCGGCAGCCCTTGGAGGATATGGCTTTGAAGCCTGGCCTTACCGCGTGGTCGCTTGCCGTGACGCGGGATTGCGCCTCGGGCGAATGCCCGTTGCTGACGCGCGGCGAAGAGCATCAGCCGGGCGGATTCCTCCGGATCCCGAGCGCGCAGCAGCGGCAGACCGAAGAACAAGGTCAAGGTCACGAGCGCGCCCTGGATCGCCTCGCGCCGCATGCGGCTCTCGGTCAGATCCCTTGTGCTGCCTTCGAGGATCAGCGCACCGCGCGGCCCGGCATTGGCCAGACGTTCGGCCTGTGCGAAGAGACGCCCGTCCTTGATCGATGCCGCGAGATCCATCAGCGTCTTGCGCTCGAAGAGCAGGCTGTCGTCGATCAGGTAGTCGCCGACCGGGAGGCGCTCGACCTGGATTCGGAATTGCGGGTGACCACGCAAGGCCGCGAGGACGGGGCTTGATGCCTCGCGATCGTCCACACGCATCGAGAACGCCTGACTCGGATCCATTGCCTCATGCCTCCATCCGGGGATCACGCTGCCGACATGCGATGCCGCATCGGCGTTCCATTCGGGTCCAAGCCCTGTCTATCCGAACAATCGATTCCACCAGCGCCGCCGGTTCTTCGGCGGAGGGCGCGTGCTCGGCAGGTCAATCGGCGGAATCAGACTCATGACCCAGCCGGGCAGGGGAGGGGCGTCGCTGAAACCGCACACCACGCCCAGATTGTTCGGATCATAGATCTTCACGAAGGTCGGTGCGCGCGGATCATCGGCATAGACGATGCCGCAAAAGTCTTCGCGATGCTCGGCGCGCAACAGCCGGTCGATCTCCGCAACGAAGGCCCTCACACCATCCGCACCGGTCGCCGCAGTGGGCGGCGGCTCTCCGACCGCGTAGAGAAACCACCCCGCATCCGCGCAGGCGTCGATCCGTGCCCAGAGCTCGTCGAGCTGATGCCAGCGCAACGCGGAGGTGAAGCTGCCGCGAAAGGCGTGCAGGTAAGGGGCCTCTGTGGTGTCGGCTTGGTTCATGCTCGTCTCGGCTCGTGATCGGCGCGCGCATCGTTTCCGCCGATGCAGATTCACCGCAGGCGCACGGGTGGTCGAGTTGCACTCGACCGGCGGATCTCGGCGATCATCGTGTCGATCCCGCCTGTCCCGGCAAGAAGGACGCAAGGCGCGACCGCCCCGAATCGACGAAGACCGCGCCGGTCGGGGAAAGGTCACGCGAGGAGGCGGATCAGTCGGCCCGCCGGGGACACACACCGCACCGGGCGCGGTTTAGTGCCGATGTTCGGGTGGGGCGAACAGAATCAGCTCGACCCGGTCATTCCCGTCGACATAGGCGTCGTGGCCTGGCGGAATCTCGAAGAAGTCACCGGGACCTATGCGGGTTTCGATGCCTGACGCGATCATGCGGACGACCAGTTTGCCAAAGATGCAGTAGCCGGTATGGGCCATTGGGCATGCCTCCGGAGAGCCGAGGAGCGGTTTCTCGTCGACCTCCCATGTCCAGCCCGGCTCGAATATCGCTCGCATTCCGGTCGTGCCGTCCGCCATCTTCACGATGGCGATGCCGCCATGCTCCTTCATGTCGAGCACGTCGTCGGGGTTCTCGAACCGTTTGATCTCGATTTCTGTGTTCATATCGACGTCCCTCCGCGATGAAGATCGGTCTGGAAACGTGAGGATCGGGCGGCGAAGACACCGGCGGGGCGGTCGTGCAAAACGGTGGTCTCTCCCTGAGCCCGAATCTCCTCGCCGAGGGCCGATGCATCGGGTCTCTGGATGTACGAAAGCGCTTCTTCGGTAGGGGGTGACTGAGGTGTTTCCGGGAATCGTCATCTCGATTGCGCCTGCCTTGAAGGCATCGAGTCCCCCTAAGCCGTCAGTCTTGAGCAAACCATCGCAGAATTTTCCGTTGTCGTTGTCGTTGTCGTTGTCGTCATCGGATTCCGGACGAACCGATCCTTCCGCGCACATCCGATCGGCCGGAAGCAACGTCGCGAAGCGGCGACCGTTGGCTTCACTTCCGACCCATCGTCTGCGCAGTTGGGATGTCGATTCCCGCAAAACACCTTAAACGCGCCGTCGCGTCCCGCCATGCCCCTGAAGTCTAGTGTGAAAGTGTCGGTTTTTCTACCCTGGACTAGACTGTGAACAGGGTCCGTCGCAGCCCCGTCGAGGCCGCGGTGGACGGCGTCAACTGCAGAGGAGATCGCTATGTTCCAAGTCCATTCGATTCGCATCGCGACCGTTGCCGCTCTTGGCGTGCTCCTGATTCTGTCGGGGACGGCCCCGGCGGCGCAGGGGCTCAAAGAGGACGCGGCGGCGAAGCTCGAGGTCCGGGTACTGGAAGCGCAGGTCCCCGTGGGGCAGGGAGAGCGCTCCGACGTCCTCTATCGCATGGAAGTCATCTCGGTGCTGCGCTCCGCCTCCCCGGTGACGCCGGGGGACACCATCACCGTACGCTCCTTCGCCTTGAGCCAGGAGGCCCTGGACAGGGGAGTCGCGGGACCACAGGTCCTCGCTCCGGGCTGGCTCGGGGTCGCCTATCTCAACCCCGACCCCGAGGCCGGTGGCCCCGATGCAGGCCGGCAGTTCACCATCGGCGCAAACGGCGACAGCTTCGAGGACATCCCGCCCGGACCACCCTCGGTGAGGTGGATCGAGGAGGTTGAAGTGGGCACCGAGTGAGTTGCCGCCGGGCCGTCTTCCCGTTGTCTTTACAGGCGCACCTCGAGAATCAGGTTGAAGTGCGTCTCGGCCGCGCGCCGCTTCTCGGGGGCGATCGACGATCGCGCGTCAATACTTCCCGGTCAGTTTCATGATGAGCTTATGGATCCCGTGGTAGGACATGCCGGGGTTCAGATACATGACGGCGCAGGTCCCGGTGCGCAGATTGATGCCTTTCTCCGCGGCGAGTGCCGTCGCCTCCGGGGTCTCGTGAGCCATGTGGATCCAGACATGACCGATGCCGGCATCCGCGGCCGCGGCAACCCAGTCCACGGTCTCGGACTTCGGCACCTCGATGATGAGCCCATCGACGGCTTGGGGTAAGGACGCAAGCGTGGGATACGCGGGATCACGGTCGACGAGCATGGTGCTGGGATCGATCGGATAGACGGTTTTGCCCATCGCCTTCAGGCGCCGATAACTCAACAGCGGAAAGGGTTTGGCTGTGGTGTGTCCGACGATGCCGAAGCGGTCGAGGTTGAAGAAGCTTTCGTAATTCGAGGCCATGAGGGCGGGGTTCCGGTTGAATGGGTGATTGGGGCATGCGTACCGACGGGGCCGGAACGAAGCGCGAGCCTGTTGCGGTCGGGTTCTCCCGCGGCGGCTTGCGGGGTGGCCGATACTACTCGGTCGGAGCGAGGCTGTATCAGACGATTTCGCCTCGGGGCGGGGTGACGAACGCCAACGTCGATGATTTGCGAATCCCGATGTCCGCCGCTCCCCGTCGGCGAGCGACCTCTCCGACCCGGAAAACAGAAGGCGCGACCTTCAGGATGCAGCTGCGCGAACGGTCCCGAGCAGGTGTGCGGCGAGCGCGCGCAGCGCGGTATGCGATGTTTTTGGATGGGATCGGCCTCGGCAGACATGACGACCGCTGGTTCCGGCGCGGCCAAGCCATTCCAACACCTGATGCATACCGCACCGGACGCGGTTTAGCTCTGGACGCGGTTTAGGCATCGGCCGTGCTCCGCGCCGATCGCGCCGCATGGACCTGTTGGATCGTTTTGATCCGATCGACCTCCCGAACCAGCTCATCCACGGGCGGGATGTTGAAGTCGCGCTCCAAGAGCGTGGGGAAGACCCCGAAGTGCGCGTAGGCCAGATCCAGCAGTTCCCACACCGGGTCGATGACATCCGCGCCGTGGGTGTCGACCCGCAGATCCTCGGCCTCCACATAATGCCCGGCGATATGGCCGTAGCGAATCCGCTCCCCCGGCAGGGCTGCGAGGAAGGCGCGCGGGTCATAGCCGTGGTTGACGGCATTGACATGGATGTTGTTCACGTCGAGTAGGAGGTCGCAGTCGGCCTCGGCCAGCACGGCGTTGATGAAGTCGATCTCGGACATCGCTTGCCCGGGTGCGCCGTAGTAGGAAACGTTCTCAAGGGCGATGCGCCGCTCCAGGATCTCCTGCACCTGACGGACGCGCCCGGCGACATGCCGTACGGCCTCATCTGTAAAGGGGATGGGCAGGAGATCGTAGAGGTGACCGTCGTCGGAGCAGTAGCTCAGGTGCTCCGTGTAGGCCCGGATCCCGTGGTCGTCCAGAAACGCCTTGATCTGCCGGACGAAGTGCAGGTCGAGCGGGGTCGGGGCACCGATCGAGAGCGAGAGTCCGTGACAGACGAAGGGATGGCGTTCGGTCAGCGCGCGCAGGCGGCGCGCGTTCACACCGCCCATGCCGATCCAGTTTTCCGGGGCGATCTCGTAGAAATCGACCGCTTGCGGAGGCCGCTCGGCCAAGGCGCTCAGGAAGGAGCGCCGCAGGCCGAGACCGGCGCCATGAACAGGGTAGGGTGCAGTGTTCATGGCCGTCGACGCGGTCGCTCTAGGTCGCGCTGCCGGTTGCGCCGTCCTTGTCCTTGCCCTTATCGGCGCCGCATTTGCCTTCACCGCACTTGCCTTCGGTGCCCTTGTCGGCACCGCACTTGCCCTCGCCGCATTTACCTTCCGCATCCTTGGTTCCACCGCATTTGCCTTCGCCGCACTTGCCTTCGGTGTCGGCACCGGCGAGCTGCATATAGCCTGCTTCGAGCGGCTGAGCGGCGAACGGGTTGCCGGCGGCCTGGGCAACGCCGAAGGCGCCGAGGCTGCCGACGATGGCGGCACCGACAAGGGCTGCGGCGGGCGTGATGGTGTGCTTGTTCATGGTCTCGTCCTCGTGTCGATCGATGCGGGGGACTGCGTCCGGAATCGGACTCGGTGTCTAGTATCGCAGCATTGCACTCGGATTTGATACCACGAAACCTCCGGGGTTCAATCCGGGTGCGTCGACCTGAGTCCGCGCATTCGGTCGGTCCCGAGCACGTCACTCCCGCAGCGCAAAGAGGTCATGCCGTGCCGACTCCGTGATCGTCGAGACCGCGGGGTGCTTGATGTGGCGCTCGGCGGAGATGGCGTAATAGCGCTCCTTGATGTCGTCGACCCGGGCGATCAGCGCGACCCCGTACTTTTCGAGAATGTCCTGCTCCACCGCGGTCGGCGTCGTGAAGATCCCGACCCCGGCCTCGCCGAAGACCTTCATGAGTGCGCGATCCTCGAACTCGGCGACGACGCGCGGCTTGACGTCGTGTCGCTCCAACCAATGCTCGAGTGCGCGATAGAGTGCGCTCGAGCCCGTCGGCATCAGCATCGGCGCACCGTTGAGCGAGCGCGGAAAGTCGTCGCGATGGCGCGCTGCGAGCTCCGGAACCGCGAAAAAGCTGATCCCGGATTCGCCCAGGACATGGTTGTAGGCGCGGATGTTGAGCGCCGGATTCACCGGGCTGTCGGCGAGGACCAGGTCGAGCTTGTGCACCGAGAGGTCGGCCAAGAGGTCGGTCAGGGGTGCTTCGTGACAGACCAGGCGCACCGGCTCCGGGAGCGCCAGCACGGGCGCCAAGACGCGATAGGCGAGCAGCTTGGGCACGACCATGGCGATTCCGACCCTGAAGGTGATGCCGGACGCCGGCGGGCGGCCCGACACTACGTCCTGCAGCTCGCCCGTGAGCCTGAAGATCTCGTCGGCATAGGAGAAGACCACCTGTCCGCTTTCGGTCAGGGCGAGATTGCGTCCCGATTTACCGAACAGCTTGGCCCCGATTTGATCTTCGAGCTCGCGCAGCTGACCGCTGATGGTCTGTGGCGTGAGGTGCAGTACCTCCGAGGCGCGGGCAATGGAACCGTGCGTCGCTACGGCCCAGAAGTAGCGCAGGTGCTTCATGTTCAGGTTCGGCATCGGGGGCGGATCCGCGCGATTGGGGTGGAATGCGAAGGATCCGGTCCAAGGTGTTGTCCAAGGGCGCTCTCGGCGATGGCTATCGGCAGTGGCTATCGGCGGCTGAGCGACGGAGGCCGGGACCGGATCGCTCGGGATGATAACCCGAAAGCCGTTTTGCGAACGCAATGCCCCGCGCGGCTCGCCGCTCGACCGCCTGCGCTGCCGCTCGGAGCCCGTGCCCCCGCGCCCCGGTGGCTCTGCGACATATCGGCGCGACCGGTGGGGACAAGCGAAGCGCAGTCCACCACCATTGGTCCGAGGATCGGTGGGCTGCGCTCTCGCTCGTCCACCCGACCAACCGCTCTCAACGATCAAGGGCGATCGGCGGGGGCGCGGGAGTTGCGATCTGCTCGGCAGCGCGCGCCGGACTATGCCACCAGCCGCCGATAGCTGTGCCAGGTGGCGTATCCCAACAGCGGAAACAGCACGACCATGCCGACAAAAAACGTGAGGATCCCGATCCCGCTCACGGCGACGATGAGCGCCGCCCACAAGGTCATGGCGGACAGGTTCGAGCGCACGGCGCGATAGCTGGTCTGCATCGCCGTGATGGGCCCGGCGTCTCGGTCGAGGATCATCGGCACCGCGACCGCGCTGATCGTAAAGACAACGGCGGCGAGAAGAAGACCGATCCCGAAAAAGAAGGCCATGACGACAGGGTCGAAATGCCCGGATAGGATGCCGACATAGCCCTCGATGCTCGGTGAGAACATATTGAACTGGACCGCGAAAAGCAGGGCGGAAAGGCGCACCCAGGCTGCGGCGATCAGCCCGAGAAGCAGGGCGAAGAGACTCAGATTGGTGCGTCGCTCCCAAACGAGCTCGAAACCGGCACGGATGCTGACCGGCACGCCGGCCTCGTGTTGACGGGCGGCGACATAGAGCCCGGCCGCCAAGAATGGACCCAGCAGCAAGAGGCCCGTCACGAAGGCGATCGTAAACCAGGGCAGTGCCCAAGTCAGTCCCAGCGTAGCCCAGCAGGCCAGGGTAAAGAGCGCGCCGTAGACGAGGCTGCATGCACGAGCAGCAGCCAAGGTACGAAAGCCGGCGGCGATCCAGTCGAGTGGCTCCGTGATGTCGACCTGGTGGATCGTGGGAGCCGTCTCCGAAAAGGAGGGATGAACGGTCTGCGTTTTCATGAGTGAAGGTCCTCGTTTCAAATGGGCTCGGGGGCCGAGTGTCCTTCGAGATACGACGACTTCCTTGCGCATCGGATCCGCGACGTTGGTCAAAGTTCAAGCTCGCGTTGCATCCGTACGCAGTGAATTGCCGTGCAAGGCGTTGCCTGTTCCTTTGCGGACCCCCACACTCACCCGAGCACGAAGACGGCAATCGCCGCCCGCTTGCGAATCCCCGGGGTCGTTGAGTCGCCCCGGTGCGAGAACCTATCAATCCCAAAACATCGGCGGATCGTCCCGCAACATCGCGGGTCTGGCCCCGGCCGATCCCATCGAGGCACGCATGAGCAAGAAACGGCAACTGGACTTTGCGGGGAAGGAGATCGACGTCCGGTTCGACGGGCGTCTCTGCATCCATGTCGGCGAATGCGGTCACTCCGAGGGAGACCTCTTCGTGGCCGAGCGTCAGCCCTGGTGCATGCCGGACCTGGTGTCGAAGGAGGAGGTCCGCGAGATCGTCGAGCGCTGTCCGAGCGGCGCCTTGACCTACACCGACAAGGCCGGTGCTCCCGAGTCCGCGCCTGCTGAGAACAGCCTGACCGTTGCCTGTAACGGCCCGCTCTATCTCACCGGCGATTTGGAGATCGAAGGTGCCGAAGACGACATGCCCGGCGTTCGTTTTCGCGCAGCGCTCTGTCGGTGCGGGGCGTCAAAGAACAAGCCCTTCTGCGACAACAGTCATGTCGAGGCCAAGTTCGAGGACTATGGTGCCGTGGGCAAGAAGGGGCCGGGGCTCACCGCGACGGGCGGAAAGCTCAACGTCGAGATGCGGCCCGATGGGCCGTTGGTCCTGACCGGAAATCTGAGCATCCACGCCGGCACCGGCCGGCTCGCCTGGCAGGGTGACAAGGCGTTTCTGTGTCGCTGCGGGGCCTCGCAGAACAAACCGTTCTGCGACGGGACGCATAAGAAGATCGGTTTCAAGGGCTGAGCCGCAACTGAACCGCGTCCGGAGTGACAGGCGCCGTCAGTCGCTCTGTTCGGCCTCGTCGCGATCAACGCCGAAGGCGAGACGCGGTTCAGGAATAAAAAACACCATCTTAAACTGCGTCCTCTGCGGTAGCTTCAGACTGAGCTGCAAGTCAGCCTGCCGGAAAACAATGCATAAACCGCGGGACGCAGTTTAACGGGACGCAGTTTATCGAGGGCCGATGGCGGTTCACATCCTGTTCGATTTCGACGGCACCCTTGTCGACAGTCTCGAGGTGGCCTTCACCGCCTTCCGTCAGGTCGGCCCCGAGTTCGGGTGCACACACCTGAGTCGTGAGCGGCTGGAGCGGCTCAGGGGGATGCACGCGCTCGAAGTCGTGCATGCCTTGGGCGTGCCTATGTACCGGCTGCCGCAGCTCGCGACACGGATGCGCCGTGCCATGCGTGCCGATCTGATGGAGACGGCCCCGATCGAGGGTATCGGCGAGGTGCTGGAGACGCTGCTGCAGCGAGGCCATCGGTTGGGTATCCTGTCGTCGAATGCGCGGGCGAGCGTGCACGCGTATGTTCGACGTCACCGGCTGCCCGGTCTGGATGCCGTGATCGGCGGAACCGGCCTTTTCGGAAAGGCCGGAGCATTGCGCCGACAGACCCGCGTGCAGGGGATCGAGCCCGGGCGCTTGGTCTATGTGGGCGACGAGCTGCGTGATCTCGAGGCGGCCCGCGAGGCGCGGGTCCGCTTCGCCGCGGTGGCGTGGGGTTACACGCCATTGGAGAGCCTGGCCGCCGCAGGGCCTGATTTTCAGTGCCGCCATCCGCGGGATCTCCTCTCGATCGACGTGGAGATGCCCTAGGTCACAACTCAGAAACAAGGTGAACGCTTGGCGCGGGATGGATGGGTTTCGCTGTCGCTCTACCCATCCTACGCCGTGACTAGCCCGCGACAACCGGAGCACGGGCGAAAAAGAGACGCATGACGGCAGGGGCCGATGGCGTCCGAGACGACACCACGATGAAGGAACCGACGACCTTGGATCAGATCACCGCCTCGAAACACGACGCCTCAACGACGGCTTCGTCCACGCCCGGCCGCGCTGCTGCCGAGACCTCGCCTGACTTACTCACGAGCGAGTTTTCCGCACTGCGACAGCAGGTCGGCGAGACCATCCTGGGTCAGCGTGACCTGATCGATCGGCTGCTGATCGCCCTGCTCGCCGACGGCCATCTGTTGGTCGAGGGCGCCCCCGGGCTGGCCAAGACCACGGCCGTGAAGGAGCTTGCCGCCGGACTCGAAGGCGATTTCCATCGCATCCAGTTCACCCCGGATCTTTTACCGGCGGATCTGACCGGAACCGAGGTCTATCGCCCCCAAGACGGGACCTTCCGCTTCGATCGCGGCCCCATCTTTCACAATCTGCTGCTCGCCGACGAGGTGAACCGCGCGCCGGCGAAGGTGCAGTCCGCCCTGCTCGAGGCGATGGGCGAGCGCCAAGTCACCGTCGGCCGCGAGACCTACCCCTTGCCGCGGCTCTTTCTGGTGATGGCCACACAGAACCCCATCGAGCAGGAAGGCACCTATCCGCTGCCCGAGGCCCAGCTCGACCGCTTCCTGATGCACGTCCGGGTCGACTATCCGGATATCCAGACCGAGCGTGCCATCCTGCGGCTCAATCGCGAGGAGGCCCGGAGAGATCGGGCGGCTTCTCCGGGTGTCGTCCTGAGTCAAGCCAGCGTCTTTGCCGCACGGCACGCCATTCTCGATATCTACATGGCCCCCGAGGTCGAGGATTATCTGGTCCATCTGGTGATGGCGACCCGCAAGCCCGAGGCCTATTCCCCGGACCTGGCCGGTTGGCTTCGTTTCGGCGCGAGCCCGCGCGCGACCATCGCCCTGGACCGCTGCTCGCGCGCCCTGGCCTGGCTGAACGGGCGCACCTTCGTCTCGCCCGAGGATGTCCAGTCGCTCGCCCCGGATGTGCTGCGTCATCGCGTGCTTCTGTCCTACGAGATGGAGGCGGAAGGCCGCCGGCCGGACGACTTCATCGAGGCATTGCTCGCACGCGTCCCGGCGCCCTAGGCGGTGTTTGGCATGGGAACGAACCTTCCGGGTGCGCCGCGCGCGAAGGACGCGAAGCCGCCTCATGCGGGGACCGAGGGCGTCCTCCCCGCGCTGACCGAGCTGATCGCCCTGCGCGAGCAGGCGCGGCGTCTGGATCTCGCGCCGCGCGGTCGGGTCTTGGCGACGCGCACCGGCGGCCATGTGGCGCGCTTTCGCGGGCGCGGAATGGAGTTCGACGAATCGCGCGTCTATCAGCCCGGCGACGACCCGCGCAACATGGACTGGCGTGTCACGGCCCGGGCCGGTCGTGCGCACGTCAAACTCTTCCGGGAGGAGCGCGAGCGCCCGGTCTGGCTGCTGGTCGACCAGGGTCCGTCCATGCGCTTCGGCACCCGTATCGCCTTCAAATCCGTCGTCGCCGCGCGTGCGGCCGCGCTGCTCGGCTGGGCCGCCGTGGATCGCGGCGATCGGGTCGGCGGTCTGGTCTTCGACGAGACCAGGCATCTGGAGCGCCGCCCGGCCTCGCGTGCCGCGGGACTCCTGCCGCTCCTCGACCGTCTGGCGAGTCCGGCGCCCGCCTTCTCCGCCGACGCGGGGTTGTCCGGCCAGGCCGGCGGCTACACCTCGCTCGGGGACGCCGCGGGACACCTCGTCAGGCTGGTGCGCCCCGGCAGCCTGGTCGCGGTGATCAGCGATTTCGCCGACATCCTGCGCGCGCAAACACGCTGGATGACCGAGCTGGCCGCCGGCTGCGAGGTCATCCTCCTGCCGGTCCACGACAGCATCGAGTTCCAGGCGCCGCCGTCCGGACGCTACCCCGTGACCGACGGGCACCGGCGCGGCCTGCTGGATCTGACCCGCTCCGGAAGCCGCGAGGCGTACGAAGACCTGTTTCGCAGCCGAATGGATGCCTTGGAACGGCTCGCGCGGCGTAACCGCGCCCACCTGCTGCGACTGACCGCCGATATCCCGGTCGGTCCCGCACTGGCGCTCGGTCTCGGCGGGCGAGGGCGTTTGCCTGCCGCAGGGGGCTTCGCATGAACGGCGATCCGCTGGCGCAACTGCGCGACTGGCATCTGCCGGATCCGATCCAATGGTGGCCGCCGGCCCCCGGTTGGTGGATCTCCGCCGCCGTGCTCCTGGCGGTTCTGTCTTGGGTTGCCGGTGTGCGCTGGCGTCGGCATCGGCGACGGGGTGCCGCCGCCCGTTCGGCCCTTCGCGAGCTCGCCGAGCTGCGGACCGCCGTCCGGGCCGACGGGGACACCCGCGCCTACGTCGCCGCACTCTCGCGTCTGCTGCGACGGTTCGCCCTGGCACGCTACCCGCGCGAGCAGGTCGCCGGACTCACCGGGGATGCCTGGCTGGCCTTCCTGGATGCGACCGGCGGCGGGGACGGCTTTCGTCACGGACCGGGTCGAGCACTCGCCGACCTGGTCTACGGCGCGCTCCACGCCGGTGATCCACCACCCAATCCGGATGCCCTGGCCGAGCTAGCCGAAACCTGGATCCGCGCCAACCGTCGCCATGGCGCCCCCTCGCCTCGAAAGGCCAGCGGAACCCGTGTTGCCCCAGAGACCGAAAATCCGCCCCTTGCAACAAGATGACCCCCAAAACCACCCCAAAAACAACCGACGTAGGATGGGTAGAGCGCAGCGAAACCCATCCTCCCCGCGCCGAGGCATCGGTTCCCGCGCCGTTAGAGCGCAGCGAAACCCATCCTCCCCGCGCCGGCGTCTCGGTTACCGCACCGGTAGAGCACAGCGAAACCCATCCTCCCCGCTCCCACGCATCGATTCCGGCACCGGTAGAGCCCAGCGAAACCCGCCTTTTCCGCGTCGCCACAGGGATCGGGCGTTTGAGCGGGGTGGATGGGTTTCGCTGCGCTCTACCCATCCTACGTGTTTCGGTTGGTTCTGAATCGTTCCTAAAACCTTCTGAAACGCGCCGCTCCAAGGCCGAGGTGTCGCGCCACCGCGAGGCCATGCGATGACGATTCAGAAAGCCGACGAGCGCGTTTCAGCATGATCACGCTGGCCTGGCCCCTAGCCCTCCTCGCCATGCCTCTCCCGCTCTTGGCGACCTGGCTCCCGCGCGCCCCCGACGAACAGGGCGCTGCCCTGCGCTTCCACCTGGATTCGGATCTCGCATCGCAGGTCGCGCGCGGCACCCGAGGGACCGGCTCGCTGAGTCCGCGCATGATCCTCGCCTTGGTCGCCTGGGTCCTGCTGGTGCTCGCCGCGGCGCGTCCGGAATGGGTCGGGGAACCGGTCAGACTCCCGGTCTCGGGCCGTGACCTCATGATTGCGCTGGACATCTCCGGGAGCATGGAGGTGGCCGACTACGAGCTGAACAACCGCATGGTCTCGCGTATCGCACTCGTGAAGGCGGTCGCGGATCGATTCATCGCGCGGCGCGAGCAGGATCGTCTCGGACTCATCCTCTTCGGCTCCCGGGCCTATCTGATGACGCCGCTCACCTTCGACCGCACCACGGTCGGGACCATGCTGAGCGAGGCGGTGGTTGGACTGGCCGGGCGCGAGACCGCGGTCGGCGATGCCCTTGCCTTGGCGGTGAAGCATCTGCGCGATCAGCCGGAGGACAATCGCGTCGTCATTCTCATGACCGACGGTGCGAACAACGCGGGGCATATCGAGCCGCTGGCGGCCGCGGAGCTGGCGGCTCAGGCGGGCGTGCGCGTCTATACCATCGGGATCGGCGGCGGAATCGGCGGCGGGATGGCGCAGTCGCGCTCGCCCTTCGGCGGCGTTCCGGCGCGGGCGGGCAGCGATTTCGATCCGGTCACGCTCCAGCGCATCGCCGAGATGACCGGCGGGCGCTTCTTCTCGGCCCATGCTCGCGAGCAGCTCGAAGAGATCTATGCCGAGCTCGATCGCCTCGAGCCGAGCGAGCGCGACGAGCGCTCGCTCACGCCGAGACGATCGCTCTACATGTGGCCGGCGGCCGGTGCGCTGCTCCTGAGCTTCGGGTTGGCCGCTGCGCCGCTGCTGTCCGCGGGGGTGCGCCGTCGTGTGGCCTGAGTTGCAGCTTCTGCGTCCCATATGGCTGCTCGCCCTCGTCCCGGCGCTGATCCTGCTCATGCTGCTGTGGCGACGGCCGGCCGGTGCGCTGGTGTGGCGCCGCCTGGTCGATGCCCATCTGCTGCCGCATCTCCTGGTGGGTGCGGATCGTGCACCGCGACGCCTGCCTCTGTGGCTGTTGGGTTTCGGTTGGCTCCTGGCGACGCTGGCCCTGGCCGGGCCGGCCTGGGAGCGTGTCGCACAGCCCCTCTATGGCACCGGTGCGGCGCGGGTCATCCTGCTCGACCTCTCCCCGAGCATGAACGCGGCCGATCTGAGGCCATCCCGTCTGGCGCGCGCCCGCTTCGAGGTCATGGATCTCCTGAAGGCATCGGAGGAAGGGCAGGTCGCCCTGCTCGCCTTCGGCCCGGAGCCCTTCGTGGTCTCGCCGCTGACACGGGATGCGGCGACCATCTCGGTCCAGGTGCCCCAACTCACGACCGACCTCATCCCGGTGCAGGGAAGGCGCGATACCGCTCGGGCCTTGAACGCGGCCGGGGAGCTGCTGGGACGTGCTTCCGCCCATCGCGGCGACATCATTCTGGTGACCGACGGGGTCGGCGATATGGCCGCGGCCCGGTTTGCCGTGCAGGCATTGGTGACAGGTGGGCATCGCGTCTCGGTGCTTGCGGTCGGCACCTCCGACGGTGCACCCGTGCCCCTGGCCTCGGATGCGAGCCGTGGTTTCGAGCCGAGCAGCGACGGCGGGGTTCGGATCGCGCGCCTGCCCGAGTCCGACCTGCGCGAGCTGGCTCGGCTCGGCAACGGCCGTTACGTCGAATCGCAGGCCGGCGACGCGGACACCCGCGCACTCATGGGCCTAGGCTCCATGGATGCGGAGTTGACCGAGGAGCCGTCGTTGCTGTCCGATCAATGGCGCGAGGAGGGGCCTTGGCTGTTGCTCGCGCTCTTGCCCTTCGCTGCATTGGCCTTCCGGCGCGGATGGCTCTTGTCGATCCTTGCCTGTGTCATGATCCTGCCGCCGTCCCCGGGCTGGGCCTTGGAGTGGTCCGACTTCTGGTGGCGACCCGATCAACAGGCCGCCCGTCAGTTCGAGTCCGGCGCGAACGCCGAGGCGGCCGAGCGGTTTCGGGATCCGGCGTGGCGTGCCGCCGCCAGCTATCGGGCCGGCGATTACGCGCGCGCACTCGCGGCCTTGTCCGACGTGCCGGATCCTGATGTGGACTACAACCGCGGCAATGCACTGGCTCGCCTCGGACGGCTCGACGAGGCCATCGCCGCCTACGAACGTGTGCTGGAACGCGATGCAGACCATGCGGATGCGCGTCACAACCTGGAGCTGCTCGAGGCACTGCGGGACCAGCCGCCGGAGTCGTCCGAGAACGGAGAATCGGGCGACGGCGATGGCGAAGGCGAGGGCGGCGAACCCGCGGACGGGTCGCAAGGCCCCTCGGGCAAAGAGCCCTCGGGCGGTGGTGCAGATCCGTCCGACGCGCCCGGAAGCGGCGACGCGCAAGCCGACGCGACCGAGAGCCCAGAGGACTCGGAGGACTCGGCGGGTGAAGGCACGGAAGGCTCGGATGCGGCGTCCGAGCCCGCGTCCTCGGATGCATCCGCAGCCGAGCCGGGGACCGACGCGTCGTCCGATCAGACCTCCCCGAACCGAACCGAAACCGGACCGGCATCGAGCGGAAGGTCCGGACCGACCGGCGATCCGGGGAATATCGGACCGGACGATATCGCCGAGACCGAGGATGTCGCGCTTCCGGAGGAGGCACCCGCCGGATCGGCGCAGCCCTCGGAAACAACCTCGGATCCGATGACCGAAGACGCCGCGCCGACGGACAGCACCTTGTCGGACGCGCGGAGCCCCGAGGCGCTGGAGCGCGAGCAGGCGATGGAGGCGCAGCTGCGTCGAGTCCCGGATGACCCCGGTGGCTTGCTGCGACAGCGGTTTCTCCTGCAGCATCTGCGCCGCGAGGGGCGCTTGCCCTGAGCCGCGTCATGCGCGACAACGACACCTCGACACGCACGCATGCGTCGACCTTGATCCTGGATGTGTAACGTGATTCGACTCGACCGGCCATCTCCTCCCCGCGCGCGCAACACGACCGGCAAGCGGCCTCGGCCCCCGCTGCTCGCCGTCCTGCTCCCGATGCTCTATGCCGCCACGCTGTTGACGGTTCCGCTGTTGACCGCCCTGACGGTCGTCGCTCCGGTGCTTGCCCAAGGCACGGTCTCCGACGGCGTTCGCGCCGAGATCGATCGTGAGCGAATCGCCGCGAACGAGACCCTGATCCTGCAGCTTTACGGCGACGGTCGACTCTCCGGGGAGCCCGAGCTCCAGGCCCTGGAGGCGGATTTCGACATCCTGAGTCGGAGCCAGAGCGAGCGTATGAGCGTTCTGAACGGCGCCGTGTCGCACACGCGCGAATGGCGTATCGAGCTTGCCCCCAAGCGACTGGGTCGACTGGAGATCCCCACGCTGGTGTGGGGCGCTGCGCGCAGCGCGCCGCTCACGGTCGAGGTCGTCGAGGACGCCGCGGCCGGTGACCCCGCCGCCGGCCCGAAGCCCATCTTCGTGCGGACCGAAACGGACGCGCCGGCTCCCTACGTGCAGCAGGCATTCCACTATCGCGTTCAGGTGCTCTACCGCGAGCGCGAGGCGCCGCAGCGGGCGGTCCTCTCCGAGCCGCAGGTGGAGGGTGCGACGATCGCGCGCGACGGCGAGGATCGCGCATCGGTGGAGATGATCGACGGCATGCGGTATCAAGTCATCGAACGACGCTTTCTCGTGGTGCCGCTGCAAAGCGGCCCCCTCGTCATTCGCGGTCCGCGGCTCGAGGCGGTCATGCCGGCGCCGCGGCCGGCCGGACGCAGTGCGGCTGACGACTTCGACGCGCTGTTCGGCGCCGGACCCTTTCCCGGGCTGTCGGGAATGAGCGCCGGCGGACGGCGGATCGTGGAGCGTGCCCCCGACCTGGAGATCCAGGTCCGTGCGCAACCACCCGGATCGAGCTCGCCCTGGTTGCCGGCGGAGTCCGTCGAGATCTCCGACGAGTGGATCCCCGCGTCGCCGCGATTCCAGGTCGGTGAGCCGGTAACCCGTGTTCTGACGGTCACTGCGCGCGGCGCCACCGCGGCCCAGTTGCCGCCGCTCATGCTCGATCCGCCGGACGGCGCGCAGATCTACCCCGGTCAGACGCGCGCCGAGGACCTTCCCGGCGTGGGTGCGCCGGTCGGACTCAGGAGCCTTGAAGTGGCCTTCGTGCCGACCCGCCCCGGGCCTGTGACCCTTCCCGAGGTGCGTGTTCCCTGGTGGGATACGGGCGAGGATCGCGAGCGGGTGGCGATCGTACCCGCCCGGACGCTGGAGGTGGCCGCTGCGCCGGCGGGAACCGCGGGCGGCGGGTCGACCGGTGCCTTTGGGAGCGCGGGAGAGTCGGCGCCGCAGGACACGGCCGCCATGCCGGATCGCGTCGATGCGGACGCCGAGCCTCGACAATCGGGTACTCTGCCGTCCATGCTGGAAGACAGGCTGCGTCGGGCCATCGCCGGCCCGATCGGCCTCGGGCTTTCCGCGCTCGGCCTCATCGGTCTCGGTTGGCTCGCGGCACTCGTTTGGATCAAACGGGGATCGCGCCTTCGCGAGGCCCCGGATCGCTTCGAAACCCGCGCCGCGCCGCAGGCGCTGCGCGAAGCACGCAGGCGCGTCGAGCAGACCTGCCTGGACAACGACGCCCGCGGTGCGCGCATCGCCTTGCTGGACTGGGGGCAGGTCCGCTGGGCCGGGCAGGCTCCGGCGGGGCTCGGCGCTTTGGCCCGGCGGCTGGACGATGCTGCGGCGGCCGAGACCTTGGCGCAGCTCGACCGAGCCCTCTATGCGGGCACCGGTGCCGGCGCAGGGGCCGGGGCCGCATGGGACGGTGTCGGTGCTTGGCAGGCACTCGCGCCCTGTCTGTCCGATGACGAGGCAGCCGTGTCCGATCGTTCGACGGCCCTGCCGGAGTTGTATCCGCGCCGGATCTGACACGACCGCCCGAGGGCTTGCGCTGATCGGTTCAAGAGGAACACCGCGAGGCATGGACACCCGATGACAACCCCCGTCGTTTCTCGGAAGGCCGTTTCCCGGAAGGCCGTTTCGCCGAAATCCCCATCCACGGTGGTCTCGACCGCCGGGCTCTTCGCCCTCCTTCTGGTCGCCGGCACCCTGCTCGTCGGTTGGCAGGTCTCCCGGACCGATCGCGAGATGCGCGAAGACTTCCTGGTCGAGGCGCGCATCATGGCGCAGGCCGTCCCGGTCGAGCGCATCGCCGCCTTGTCCGGAACCCCCGATGACCTGACGACGGACGTCTATCGTCGACTCAAGCAGCAGTTCGCAGCCGTGACGACGGCCAAGCCAAGCTGGCGTTTCCTGTATCTGATGGGGCGTCGGGCAGACGGAACCATCTTCTTCTTCCTCGACTCCGAGCCCGCGGGCTCGCCGGACGAGTCCCCGGCCGGCCAGGTCTACGAGGATGCCGCCGAGCCCGATCATCTGGCCTTCGACAGCGCCGAGCCGATCGTCCACGGTCCTTTCACCGATGCGTGGGGCACCTGGGTGTCCGCGCTTGTCCCGATCCTGGATCCGGGGACCGACGCCGTGATTGCGGTCCTGGGCGTGGATCTCGACGCGGGTGATTGGCGGCGTCGTCTGGTCCATTCCGGCGTGGTTCCGACGGTCTTCGTCCTGACGCTCGCCCTGATCCTGCTCGGCGGCTCGGCCGCGTTGGCTCGACGTCGACGTCTCTCGCCCGAGCAGCAGGTCCGTCGGCGCCACCTCGAGGCCGCGCTCGCTGTGTTGATCGGGCTCACGCTGACCGCGGTCGCGACCTGGTCGGCGCAACGGATCGAGGCGCGTAATCGCGAAGACGCCTTCGAGCAGCTCGCCGCGTCGCAAACCGCCCGGGTTGCCGACGAGCTGGGCGGGGTCCGCGATTTCGCGCTGGAGGGGCTTGCGCGCTTTCTCGAAGGTGCGCAACAGATCGATCAAGAGACCTTCCTCGGGTACGCGGGGTTTCTGACGCTCGATCACGCGATCGACGCCTGGGTTTGGGCGCCGGTCGTGGCGGCGGCGACGCGTGCCGCCTTCGATCCGGACGGCACCGGCATCCGTGAGCTGGATGCCGAGGGCCGACCCATCCCGGCCGGCGCGCGCGAGGTCTACTTCCCGATCGCTGCCGTCGTCCCCGAGTCGGCGCGCGCGAGATTGTCCGGGCTGGATTTGGGGGCGGATCCTGTGCTGCGCGCGGCGCTGACCGAGGCGTTACGCTCCGGCCTCATGACCGGGAGCGACCCGGTCGATCTGAATCGACCGAACGGGCCGGGTCGGGAAATGCTCGTCTTTCGCCCGTTCGAGCATGTCGGGCGCTCGGGCCGCGAGCGCGGGTTCGCCGCTGCGGTCATCGACTTCGATCGGATCCTGCTGCGCAGCAACGGCGCCTCTCGGCGTGCGGATGCGTCCGTCTTGATCCTGGACCTTTACCAACTGCGCGCGGGTGAAAGACCGGAACGCCTGGCATCCACTGCCGCCGCGGATCGCCGAGGTCTCGGGTCGACCCTCCCGACCGATCGCGCGCGTGCGGCGTCTTTGTTTCGTCCACTGCTCGTCTCCGGGCAAACCTATGCGATCCTCGCCTCCGAAGGCCCCGAGTTTTCGTCCCTGTACGCGCAGCGTGCGGCGGCTGTGGTGGGCGTCTCCGGCCTGCTCCTGACCCTCGCGTTGAGCGGGCTTATCGGGACCTATTCCAATCGGCGCCGTGTGCTCGAGCGCACCGTGCTGGAGCGCACCCGTGAGCTGGAGGAGGGCAAGGGCCACTTGGAGGCCACGCTGCGTTCGATCGGCGATGCCGTGATCAGCACGG
This sequence comes from Thiocapsa rosea, assembly GCF_003634315.1. Classification (NCBI taxonomy): domain Bacteria; kingdom Pseudomonadati; phylum Pseudomonadota; class Gammaproteobacteria; order Chromatiales; family Chromatiaceae; genus Thiocapsa; species Thiocapsa rosea. The sequence goes on along the minus strand of NZ_RBXL01000001.1, from coordinate 496,194 downwards.
ATGCCGCGGGTCGGGTCACCAGTCTCAACCGCGTCGCGGAGGTCCTGACCGGCTGGCCGATGGGCGATGCCTTGGGGCGCCCGATCCCCGAGGTCTTTCGCATCATCCATGCGCGGACACGCTCGGAGGCGGAAAACCCTGTTTTTCGGGCGCTGGCGGAGGGCGTGGTGGTCGGCTTGGCCGATCAATCCGTGCTGGTCGACCGCGAGGGTATCGACCGACAGATCGCCGACAGTTGCGCACCCATCAGGCTTGCGGACGGCGCCGTCCTGGGTGCCGTGCTGGTGTTTCGGGATGTCACCGAGGAGTCGCTGATCCGCGAGGATCTCGCGCGAAGCTCGCGGCTTCAGATGATCATCATGAACCTGGCCATGGAGTTCGTGAATGTGCCCTTGGACCGGTTGGACGAGCAGATCAATCGCGCGTTGGCTCGCATCGGAGCCTTCGCGAACATCGATCGCGCCTATCTGTTTCGCTATGACTTCGCCGCGGGTGTCATGTCGAACACCCATGAGTGGTGCGCACCCGGTGTGACGCCGGAGATCGACAACCTGCGGGATCTGCCGTGCGGGCTCTTCCCCGAGTGGGTCGACACCCACCGCGCGGGCAGGCCGCTGCATGTCCCGCTCGTCTCGGATCTGCCGCCGGACAGGCATCTCAGGCAGGTGCTCGAGCCGCAGGGCATCAAGACACTCATCACATTGCCGTTGATGAAGGGCGAGGTCTGTTTCGGATTCGTCGGGTTCGATGCCGTTCGGGATGCGCGTGAATGGACCGATGTGGAGCGCTCGCTCCTGTCGGTCTTCGCGGAGTTGATACAGAACGCCGAAATGCGCAAACAGGCCGAGGAAGGGCTGCGGGCGGCCAATGCGGAGCTGCGTGCCGCCAACGTCCGCGCCAACGAGATGGCGGTGAAGGCCGAGCTCGCGAATGTGGCCAAGAGCGAGTTCCTCGCGAACATGAGTCACGAGATCCGCACGCCCATGAACGGCGTCATCGGCATGACCGGGCTGCTGCTCGATACCGAGCTCGACGCGACACAACGGCATTTCGCCGAGGTCGTGCGCGGCAGTGCCGATTCACTCTTGTCGCTGATCAACGATATCCTGGATTTCTCGAAGATCGAGGCCAACAAGCTCGATCTCGAGATCCTGGATTTCGATCTCCATCGCATGCTCGACGACTTTGCCGCAAGCCTGGCGATGCAGGCCGCTGCCAAGGGTCTGCGATTCGTGTCCGCGCTGGATCCGGCTGTTCCGGTCATGCTGCGCGGGGATCCGGGACGGCTGCGTCAAGTCCTCAACAATCTCGCCGGCAACGCCATCAAATTCACGCGGCAAGGCGAGGTCGTGATCGAGGTTCGGCGACTCGACGCGGTACAGCCGGAGCCAATGCCGGAGCCCATGCCGGATCCCGTGCCTGATTCAGTGCCTGATTCAGTGCCGGAGCGGGCGCCTGCCGCCGACCCCGAGCTGACCTTGCTGTTCACCGTTCGGGATACGGGTGTAGGCATTGCACCCGAGAAACAGGAATTGCTGTTTCGCAAGTTCAGCCAGGTCGATGCCTCCACGACGCGCGAATTCGGCGGAACCGGGCTGGGGCTTGCGATCTGCAAGCAATTGGCCGAACTTATGGGCGGCGAGGTCGGTGTCCGCAGCGAGCCCGGGCGGGGCTCGGAGTTCTGGTTTACGGCGCGTCTGGGTGTCCCGGTCGCAGAGCAGACCTCGCCGAGCGTGCCTGCGGAGCCTGCCGGTGTCCGCACCTCGGTGATCGAGGAGTCGGCCGGGTCCGCCCGCTTGCAGGGTCTCGTCCTGGTGGCCGAGGACAGCCCGGTGAACCAGACCGTGGCGCTGGGCATGCTCAAACGGCTCGGGCTGCGTGCCGATGCGGTCGGCAACGGCCTGGAAGCGATCGAGGCGCTGAGCACCATCCCCTACGACCTGGTCCTGATGGATGTGCAGATGCCCGTCCTGGACGGACTCGAGGCCACGCGGAGGATCCGCGAGGAGGCATCGCCGGTGCTCGACCGCCGCATCCCCGTCATCGCGATGACGGCGAACGCGATGCAGGGCGACCGCGAGGCCTGTCTGCAGGCGGGCATGGACGACTATGTCGCCAAGCCGGTCAAGTCCGAGGCCCTCGCCGAGGCGCTTGCGCGCTGGTTGCCGCATACCGCGGCAACCCGGGTCCGCCGGATTCATCCGGCACCCGGGGACGGGCGACTTCAGTCGCCCGAGAGCGCCCGCGGGGCGGACTGAAGTCCGCCTCCCCGGGGGCCGACTGAAGTCGGCGTACCCGGGCGTGCCGACTGAAGTCGGCGTACCGGGGAGGGCCGACTGAAGTCGGCGTACCCAGGGGGCCGACTGAAGTCGGCGTACCGGCGACGCGTACCGCAACGGGCGCGGTTTCATTTTTAATTGATCATTTAAGGATAAACGATGTCGCGCTTAAGCCTGATCCTGAAGGGTGGTGCCATGGGTGTTGCGGAGGTGATCCCGGGGGTGTCCGGCGGGACCATCGCCTTCATCAGCGGCATCTACGAGCGCCTGCTCGATGCCGTGAAGGCGTTCGGCCCGGGGCTGATCGGCGAGTATCGGCGCGAAGGGCTCGCCGGTCTCTGGCGTGCGATCGACGGGGGCTTCCTGTCGCTCCTGCTCGCCGGAATGGCGATGGGCATCCTGGTCGGCGTCTTCGGTGTCTCCTGGATGCTCGAGCATTATCCGCCGCTGATCTGGGCCTTCTTCTTCGGGCTGATCCTCGCCTCGATCCTCTTTATGGTCCGGCGTATCCCGCAATGGCGCGCCGGCGAGGTGGGGCTCTTCGTCCTCGGGGCGATCCTGGCGTTCGGGATCACCATGCTCACGCCCGCGAGCGGCAACGAGGCGCTCTGGTTCGTCTTTCTCTGCGGCGCCATCGCCATCTCGGCACTCATGCTGCCGGGCGTCTCCGGGAGCTTTATGCTGCTGGTGCTGGGGATGTATCAGTTCATTATCCAGGACACCCTCAAGGGGCTGTTGGTCGACTTCTCGCTGGATAAGCTCCTGATCCTGAGTGTCTTCGCCCTAGGCTGTCTGGCCGGGATGATGACCATGTCGCGCCTGCTCTCCTGGACCTTCAAGCGCTACAGAAGCCTCACCCTCGCCATCCTGACCGGATTCCTGGTCGGCTCGCTCAACAAGGTCTATCCCTGGCGCAACGCCGCGGACTGGTTGCGGGACAGCTCGGGTCAGGTCGTGATGGCCGCCGACGGTCTCACGCCCGAGAAGATCCTCTCCGAGGTCAACGTCCTGCCCTCCGGCTACGAGGGCGACCCCCTGGTCCTCGGCACCGTCTTGACCTGCACGCTGGGATTTCTTCTCGTCTATGCCTTCGACCGCTTCGGACCGCGGACGGACTGAGTCGGTCTCCAGACATTTTCATGCCGGAGTGTCGAGCATGCGAGGCACAAGCAACCGTCGGCGGAAGTTGTGCTTCCTATCGTCAGCACAACCTAGTACAGCACGTGAGATGTATCGAGACCGTTCGTTGTCGTTGTCGTTGTCGTTGTCGAGCATCGATAGGACAACGACAACGACAACGACAACGAACACGAACACGAAGACTCAGGTCTGCCCCTGCCAGACTTGCATTTACGCGTTGTCATGGACGACGGCCACGGCTTGACCCTGAACCTGGGTCCAGGGACTCATAATGAGACGATTTCGATGATCGGCCTGATTGGCGCTATGATCTGAATTCATTTCGATGCCCCTGAGGTTTTTTCGAGTGCTGCCCGCGACCGCGCGATGCAACGTCTAGGTTACGCGTACCTGATCGATCGATTCGGCCTGCCGGTGGTGCAGAGCGGACCCGTGGCGCGCACGTCGCGATCGGTCAATCGGCGGGTGGACACCGACGCCGAGATCTTGTTTCCGGTCAGTGTGGCGCTCGACGATAGCCCGCTTGGCCATCTGGGGTTCGCGCTGCGCCATGAAGGCGTCGATCTGGCGGTCATCGCCGCGGCTCTTCGGCAGATTGCCCGCGAGGACGTCATCGCCGGATTGCGGGCGACCCCCAACGGCGACTCCGTGCGGCGCATCGCGTTTCTGTGGGAGTGGTTCTACGAGGCCCCGTTGGATGCCGGCGTGGCGGTCTCGGCACGTTATGTGGAACTTTTTCCCTCCGACCGCTATGTCACTGCGGCGCATCCACGACGACAGGCGACCTACCGTGTGCTCGACAACGCATTGGGTGATCGCCGCTTCTGCCCGGTGGTCTCTCGCACGGCCGCTCCCGGATGCGACTTCTTGCCGTCATTGCTTGCCCGGTTGAGTGCGTTTGCCGCCCAGGCGCGCCAGGACGGCAGCTACGCGCGCACTCTGCAGTATCTGTATCTTTCGGAGACGCGCGGGAGTTTTGCCATCGAGCGCGAGACGCCGAGCGCAAGCAAGGAGGCGCGTTTCGTGCAGCTGCTCCACAAGGTGTCGGAGCAGGCCGCCATCGACGAGGAGCGGTTGGTCGAGATTCAGAATGCATCCGTGCGGGATGTGTATAGTCAGGAAGCCGGTTATCGCACGCGGCAGAATTGGCTGGAAAGCCACACAGGCCGTATCCGTTTTTTTCCGCACCCGCCGGAGGGCTTGCGCGAAACCATGGCGGGTTGGGAGTCATTCATCAATGACCGCTCGCGCGGCATCGATCCGCTCATCCAAGCCGCCTGTGCTGCCTTCGGTTTCGTCTATCTGCATCCGTTCATGGACGGCAACGGACGCCTCCACCGCTTTTTGATTCATCAGGTGTTGGCGCATTCAGGCTTGGTCCCGGCGGACTTGATCGTACCGGTGTCGGCGGTGATCATGAAAAATATCCCCGAGTATCATGCCGTACTGACTGGATTCTCCGAGCCGACGACACGGCTGTGGGATTACCGCCGCCATGACGATGGCCCGGAGATTCTCCGCCATCCCGGGCCAACGCCCTATCGGTATTTCTGTGCCGATCGGGAAGTGCGCTTTTTGACCGCGATGATCCAGGTCGCCATCGAGGAGGAGATTCCTCGCGAGCTTGCCTATCTGAGCGGCTATGATCAGGCGGTTGAGCGCATCGATGCGCAATTCGATCTTCCGCAAAAAGACATCAGTCGCCTGGTGCGTATGATTCAGGGGAACGGTGGAACACTCTCGCGGAATAAACGCTCGAGTTTTCCGAGCTTGCCGGATGATGTCGTCGAGCGCGTCGAGACCATCGTCCGGCAGGCTTTTTCCGATACACATCGATGACGAACCACGGCGGTTTGGAGGATGGGTTTCGCTTCGCTCTACCCATCCTACGAGCTACGAGCCGATGGCGTCGCCGATGGTGGTCGGGGTGATCTCCGGTGCGAGGACGCTCAGGAAGTTGAAGACATGGCGCGGGGGGGAGGCCCAGCGCGGCAGCACCAGGTCCGTCGTCAAGGGCCGGAACAGATGGGTCACATCCAGCCCGCATAGATTCGGGTATTCGGCGGCCGAAAAGGCGGATTCCGCCACGATGGCGACGCTGATCTTGCTGTTCACGAACTGCAGGATCAGGTGGCTGCTGGCGAACGAGATGTTCACCGGAGAGTCGAGTCCGGCTTGAGCAAACGCCTGGTCGATGACAAGGCGCGATGGGGCCATGGTTTCGTAGGAGCAGACCGAATACTGCGCAAGGTCTTCGAGCCCAATCATCGGCATCCGCCGCAGTGGATTGTCCCGCGGCACGACCAACAGCAGCCGCCACTCCTCGACCGGAAAATAGAGCAGGTCCGGATCCTGGTCCGGTCCTTCCGCCAGCAGTCCCAAATCGGCTTGGCCGACCCGCAGCATGGCGATCGCCTCGATCGTGTTTTCCTCCGAGACGGTCACATTGACCTCGGGCATCATCTCGTGAAAGTCGACCACCGCATGATGCAGGAGGTTGTGCGCGGCGTGCCGATTCGCGACGACCTTCAGATTATCGTGCCGATCGTTCGCGATCGAGCGACCGATCTCGCGGATCCGCCGCACGTCGATCAGCACACGCGCGACGATCTCGGCGATCTCCATCCCGGCACGGGTCAGACCGACCAAGCGCTTTCCTTCGTGGAGGAAGAGCTCCACCCCCAGTTCGTCGGCCAGCTCGATGAGCTGGCGGCTCACGCCCGGCTGAGAGGTGTAGAGCGTCTTGGCGGCGGCCGAGATGTTGAAATCCTGCTCGATGACCTCGTGGAAATATTCTAATTGTCTGAGTTTCAATGCCTTAGATGCCTTTTGCGTTGGGCATCCGGCCCTATAGCTTCCGGGTATATAAGCATAGCCTAAAGGTATTTCACCCGCGAGTCACCGCCGACCATACTCCAGCCATGCGGATCGAGCAACGGGCCTAAGCCCCGAGACCGCATCGAGGGTTCGGGGCCACTGCGGCGTCAAGCCCGGGAGGGTTTCCGGACGATCGAGGTCGGCCAGGGACGGCCGCGTGTCCGACCGGACAAGCCTCGCCGATCCGCCGTTTCGAGTATCAACAGTACGCACAGAACAGGGTGAATGAGATGAGAACTAACACGACGATGAAACTGACGGCATTGGCGGCGGCGATGGGGATGCTCGTCGGTGGTGGCGCGTTCGCGGCTGATACGAACGTAGCTAGTCAGGACGTGGGTTACCAGATTGACGAGGTCGCGCTGATTTCGGTGGACGGCGATCCAGGCGATCTGGTCATCAATACGACAGTAGATGGCGCGGCCGGGGCAATCCTTGCCGACGACACGGATGCCAGCTCCACTTGGGCGATCACGTCGAACAAGGGCACGAACGCGAAGAAGGTCACGGCTGTGTTGACCGGTGATATGCCCGCGCATACCGAGTTGTTCATCACGCTAGCAGCACCGACGGGCGCCGTTTCCGAGGGAACAGGTGAAGGTGAGAATGGTGTTTCTTTGAACACTCGGTCAACCGGTGCCAAGGCGGATGCTCAAGATGTCGTCACCGGGATCGACCCCGTGGCCGAATCCGACAAGACCATCACCTATCGCTTCAGTGCCGACGTGGAAGCGGGTGTCGTGCCACGCGCCGAGGCTGAGGTGACCTTGACACTCACGAACACCTGAGTTCGAGTGAGGGCAGTGTCTTCGGCAAGGATCCCGAACGGCCCACGTGGCCGTCCAGGGATCCGTTCGACGGCTTGACTCCACGTGCCCCAAAGTATTCATCCCATGCACATCTTCGGCCTCATGCTGGCAACTGGAGTGCTATCGCTCAGTGCCATTCCCGGCGCGAACGCGGCGAGCGTCAGCCTCATGGGCGATTGGTTGCCAACGATCGGAGCGCCCGAGCTCGTCGGAGGGGCCGGGACGGATTTCCGTTTCACCATCGAGAGTTCGGCCTATCAGGCGACGCTTAGCGTGGCCTATACGGGCGGGGCGCCTTGGCGTCTTGTCGTCAACCGTTCCGGATTCAGTCTGCCGGCGGGTGTTACGCTCGCCGTTCGGCGCAATGGCAGCGGAAGCTGCGGTAACCTGATCGGCGGGCTCGACTATCTAACCGTGAGCGATCAGGGTCAGGAATTGTTCAGCGGCACGGGCGATTGCAGCGGTATCGGGATTCAGCTCAGGCTCGAGGGGGTTTCGATCCGCCAACCGCCTGGTTTCTATGAGACGACCGTCCTCTATACGGTCCAGTGACGAGGGTTTCGGCAATGTGCCGATCGATGGGTTGGGTCTCTGTCGCGTTGGCTCTCGTAGCGTCGATGCTCTTCAGCTCGGTGTCGGCAGGGGTCTTTGTCAACAGTGATATGACGCAAGAGAGGGTTGCCACGCCAGGTGAAACCTATCGTGGAACCATCGTCTTGAAGAATCTCGCCGACACGCCCGCCGAGGCGAAGGTCTACCAGACCGATTACAGCTTCACGGCTGATGGGAGCAATGAGTACGGTGAACCCGGACGGCTTCCGCGCTCCAATGCGCGCTGGGTCAGCCTGAGTCGCGAGCTGGTCACGGTGCCACCCAAGGGGACCGAGCTACTCGATTATGAGGTCAAGGTTCCCGCCGGCACGAGTCTGTCGGGTAGCTATTGGAGCCTGATCATGGTCGAGCCGATCGCCCCGGACTCGGGAGAATCGGCGGCCGAGCTTCCGGAAGGGACCGCGCGCATCAAGCAGACGCTGCGTTACGGGATTCAGGTCGTGACGCACTTGGGTAGCCCGGGTCCGGCCGGGCTGGAGTTCACCAATCCGCAGGTCATCAAGGATGACGATCAGCGCCTCTTCGCGATCGATGTCAAGAACACCGGACAACGCTTATTGAGACCGACGCTCTCGCTCGATCTCTATAGCGCTTCGGGAAACCCGATCGGTAAGTTCCAGGGGATCGCCACGCGTTTGTTCCCGGGAACCTCCGCTCGGTTCAAGATCGATCTCGGCAAGACTCCCGCAGGCCAGTATCTCGGCCTCGTCGTCGCCGACGGCACCGGCGACAACCTCTTCGGCGCCAACGTCGAATTGGAGATCGAATAACCTCCTTGGTCCGGGCTGACCGCCCGCGGAAGCGGGCGGTCAGCCCGGACCAAGGACACGCGTCACCCACTCCCGGCGGTCGGCGTCGGGTCGGGTTCAAGCCAAGGACGCCGCTAAGGACAGGCGCGGGCAGAACCCTTCCCGGCTCCCTCCGTTCGGGAACTCACAAGGACGAGCGTCGCGTTCCCGGGCGGAGCCCTGGGCCCGCGACGACTCGATACGGAACAACAGAACAACAACCCGCGACCGATCGGCCAAGCCCAAAGGTCGCACAGCTCGGTCAAGGGTGACGCACGCCACTGGATCTGTCGCTCCCGGTCCGGCTCAGGCTCGGACCGCCGCGCCGCTCGCCTTCACGGCGGATGCGGTGCCTCGGTTCGCGCAAGGCCGACATGCCGGTGAGCGTCCGAACGCTCAGCGGTCCAGACGGTCGACGCCCGCGACCCGGAGGTTTTCCGGATGTCCCGGCCCGACGGCCGCAACCACGCAGACTTCGCATCCCGATACGCGCCCCGGCGCGGCGGGCGCGGTGTGCGGTGGTTCGAGCGGCTGCTTCCGGGTCTCGCACTCCTCTCCTGGGTCCTTCTCGCACTCCTCCTGACGCCCTCGCCGGTCTTCGCGCAAGCACGCGGTGTCGATGTGCGCCCGATGGACGCGCGTGTCTTCACGGTCGATCCGCGCGAGGTGGTCACGGTGGTCTTTCAGGTGTCCAACCGTACGGGCGGCGCGGCGGACCTGGAAGGTCGGCTGCTGATGCCCGAGGGCTGGCGCGCCATCACCCCCGAATTCCCCTTCACGCTCCCGCCCGGCGGGACTGTGATGCGCTTGGTCAGCTTCTTCGTGCCCGAGGGCACGGCGGCGGGCGGGTATCGCGTGAGCTATCAGGTCGGCATTCGCGGTCGCCCCGGTGCCTTGGGCGGCTCGACCTTGAACGTGCGGGTGCGGCCCGTCTTCAAGCTCCAGGTCGACATCCTGGAGATGCCGAGCATCGCCATCGCCAACGAACCCTACAAGGCGGTCTTTCAGATCGGCAACTCCAGCAATACCGCGCTGACGGTCGGCTTCGGCGCACAGAGCAGCCGCGAGTCCAAGATCGAGCCCGCGGTCGGCACCCTGACGCTGGCGCCGGGCGAGTCGCAGCCGATCGAGATGACCGTGCGCCCGCCTGCCCTCACCGAGCCGACGCGCGACGAGATCAGCCTGACCGCGACCGCTGCGGTGGGGGATCAGGGCGAGACCCTCACGGATACCGCCAAGCGCAGTGTGGAGACCCTGCCTCGCGTGACCGGCAAGGAGGCGCCGCCGCACAGCATCAAGACCTATTTCACGCGCCGCGTCGGCGGAAGCTGGAGCGGGCGGGACGACGGTCAAAACGGAGCGGGTGTGCAGCTTGAATGGTCGGGCAGCGGATCGGTCGACGGCACCCAAGAGCGGATCCTGAGTTTTCTGCTGCGTTGGCCCGGATTGAACGACGAGACGGTGTTTGGACAGGACAGCTGGTTCTACGTGGACTATCGCGGGCGCGACTTCGACGTGACCCTCGGCGATGCCAGCTATGGTCTGTCGCCGCTCACCGAGATGGGTATAGGCGGACGCGGGGCCAGACTCGCGTGGCGCGGCGAAGGCATCGAACTCTCGGCCTATCATGTCGGCTCCTTCGACTTCGGCGACGACGACGCCTTTCTGCAGGGCCACCAGACCGGGCTCGGACTCCTCTACGCGCTGCGCCCGACCTGGATGGTGGGGCTGAGCTTTCTCGACCAAACCGACAACGAGAACGGTCACAACCGGATCCTCGGCGTGCGCCAGACGGTCGATCTGACACCCGAGACGGTCTTGGATGTCGAGGTTGCCGGCAGTACCGGCGATGCGGGATCGGGCATGGCCTTTTGGGGCAATCTGGTCAAGCTGGGCGCGCCTTGGCGGTACCGTCTGACCCTGCTGTATTCCTCGCCCGACTATGCCGGCTATTACCAGAATCAGGATCGCGCCTATCTGGATGTCGACTATGCGCCGCTCGATCGGCCTTGGAGTCTGACCGCCTTCTATCATTACGATCGCGACCATCTCAACGCACAGCAGCGGCGCCAGTACGTCGACGAGAACGACTTCTACTGGAACCCGGAGAACTGGGGTTGGTACGGGCCGGACAGCGAGGAGCACGAGGCCGGCATCCGGTTCAACTGGCGCACGGCCGACGAGACCCGCTATTCGGTTGAGCTGCGTCGTCGTCAGCGCAGCGATCTGAACCCGGCGCCGACCTTCGACGAGGTCGAGAACAGCGTTCGATTCGGCTACGGCAAGAGCTTCAAGGATCTGAATCTGAGTCTGAATACCAGCCTCGAACTGGGCGAGGAATACGACCGGGTCACCGGCGAGAGCTCCGCGACGCAGGCGTTTCGCGGGTCGCTCTCGTGGCGCGCGACGCGGCGCCTGAATCTGGGCGGCTATCTGTCGTGGGAGAACGAGGCCGCGGCGACCTTCGATCAAGCAGCGCGGTTCACGGGCGGGGCGAGCGTGAACTATGCCGTCAGCCCCAAGTCGGACCTGAGCCTGAATGTCCAGGGTCAGCAATACAACAACCAGAACAGCGTGATCGCCAACGCGTCCTACCGGTATCGGCGCGACAACGGGAGCCTGATTACGGTCCAGGCGCGCCACGGCTCGCGCTATGCGTCCATCTACGACAACGGCATGAACATGGAAAACAGCATCATGCTCTCCTACATGGTGCCGATCGAGGTGCCGACCGTGCCCCGGCGGGATGTGGCGACCGTGCGCGGCCGTGCATTCGACCAAGAGACCGGCGCCGGGTTGTCCAACGTGGTGCTTAAGCTGGATCGTCTGGTCGCCATCACGGACGAGAACGGCTATTTCATGTTCCCGTCGGTCAAGCTGGGCGTCTACGACCTGACGCTCGCGGGCGGCAGTCTGCCGGTCGGGATGATCCCGACGCTGGAGATGCCGCGGCCGGTGGATCTCTATTTCGATGCGGGTGCGTCGATCGACGTGCCCTTCATCCGCGGTGCGACCATCGCCGGCAAGGTCCAGCTCTACGAGCCGGACGCCAGCCTGCTGCCGTCGCAGACCTTCGTGCGCGTCGGGCAGGGCGTGAAAGCCCCGCCGCCACCGACCTCCGAGGAGCTCAAACCGAGCCGCGGCCTGGGCGGGATCCTGGTCGAGGTGCGCAGCGGCGACCAAGTCTATCGCCGTCTCACCAACGGCAACGGCGAGTTCCGCTTCGCCGGTCTGCAACCCGGCACCTGGACCGTGACCATCGACCCCGCCAAGCTGCCCGAGAACGCGACGATCGAGGAGACCGGCTACACCCTCGACGCCGAGCCCAGCGCCGACCAAACGCTCGAGTTCAGGGTCGAGCTGAAGATCCGCACCATGCGGATGCTTGCGCCGTTGAAGGTGAAGGGTTAAACCGCGTCCAAAGCGACATGCGTCATTTTCACTTTGCGTCTGGCTTTGGAGCCGGGCCACCCGACATCCGGCGCCATCGTCGGCGCATCGTTGTCAGCGAGGGCAACGAAACATGAAACCAGAATCTATCTCCAAGCGGTTTCCGGAAAGCGATGAGGAGCGTCGCGCTTTGATCGATGCGGCGCCGGATTCGGCGTCCGATCCCGAGAGCGCCTACGACGCGAGCGACCCCGCGGCGGTCGAGTCTTTTTGGCGCGGCGCCGTCGTTCAACCTCCAAGGAGGCGCCAGCCCCAGACGATGGATGTGCGAGAGCAAAGCCAGCCGGTCACCTTGCGCCTGTCGCGCGAGGTGCTTGAGTACTTTCACGCCGGCGAGCAGGGATGGGAGCGCCGTATCGACCGTGCGTTGCAGGACTATGTCGAAGAACACCGCTAAACCGAGTCCAGAGCGAGATGCGACATTTTCGAGTGAGCTCGACGTTTGGTGCATCCACGGCCTTTAGCGGGGGCGCGGTTTAGGACCCTGTCCGACTCCAGACACACCAGACCGAGCCCAGGGCATCGGATCGAAACCCGGCAACGCGGTGGTTTGGAGGATGGGTTTCGCTGGCGCTCTACCCATCCTACGCTGCTTGTCCGTCCGGCCGATGCGATCGGCGAGGTGGTCTCAGAGGTTCGGGAGCAGGATCGGATCGCGCTTTTCGGGATTGGCGCGGTAGAAGGACGCCACGTGACCGATGCGCCCGACCAGGACGGCCTCGGTGCGCTCGCCGATCAGCGCGATCGCGGCGTCGCGCTCGTCGCGATCGCCGGCATTGACCTTCACCTTCAGCAGCTCATGGTGGCTCAACGCCAGCTCGATCTCGGCGAGCACGGCCTCCGTGAGCCCATGCTGGCCAAGCGTGACGACGGGTTTCAGGTGGTGTGCTTGCTTCTTGAGCCAGCGTTTTTGTTTTTCGGTAATCGACATGATGGTCCTGATGACGGAATGGATGCCCTGAACCGCGCCCAGTGCGGTATGCGATGTTTTTGGATGGGATCGGTCCCGGCAGATTTGACGACCGCCGGCGGCGGCGCGGTTTAGGTTCAACGGCTGCGGTCAGCCCCCGGCACGTCGACGGCATGCTACACCGTGCGCAGGGCTTAGGCGATTTCACGTCTGATGATTCACCGGTCGAGTCATGGAGGCGACCACCCCCTGCTTGGCCTTGGTCATGCTTTCGTCCAGGCATCATGGGTTCCCCGGGTGGTCGCGGTCGGTGACCTGTTCACCTGCCGATGTGACCGAAACGATGATCGAGGCCCGCTTCCCTCGTCCACTCTACCGGCCCGCTTTCGGGGGCTCGCGTGCGCACCGAGGATTCCGCAGTTTACCCACTCCCCCGGCAGGACTAACATACCGGGCTTTTCACCGTCCGGGCGCAGTCGCGCGGGAGAGCACTTGGCACAGCCTTCGGATACCCGCTACCTGGTCGCGCCGGGCGGCACCTTACGCGGGCGCCTGCGCGTTCCCGGCGATAAGTCGATCTCGCATCGGTCCATCATGCTGGCCGCGATCGCTGAGGGCGAGACGCGCATCAGCGGGTTCCTCGAGGGTGCCGATGCCTTGGCGACCTTGAACGCCTTCCGGCGCATGGGCGTGCACATCGATGGCCCCGACGGCGGCGAGGTGCGCGTGCAGGGTGTCGGGATGCGGGGTCTTCAGGCCCCCGACGGCCCGCTCGACATGGGCAATTCCGGCACCTCGATGCGTTTGCTCTCGGGTCTCTTGGCCGGGCAGTCGTTCCCGGTGACCTTGACGGGCGATGCCTCTCTGTCCAAACGCCCGATGCGGCGCGTGACCGAGCCGTTGGCGCGGATGGGTGCGCGGATCGGCACGACCGAGGGCGGTACGGCGCCGCTGGATCTCACGCCGGTCGTGCGTCTGACGGGTCTTGACTATGTGATGCCGGTGGCCAGTGCGCAGGTCAAGTCGAGCCTCTTGCTGGCGGGCCTCTATGCCGAGGGCGAGACCTGCGTGACCGAGCCTGCGCCGACGCGGGACCACACCGAGCGCATGCTCACGGCCTTTGGCTACTCGGTTCGGCGTCAAGCGGCCAAGGTCTGTCTGACCGGCGGCGGACGGCTGACGGGCTGTCGGTTGACGGTGCCCGCCGACATCTCCTCGGCGGCCTTCTTTCTCGTCGGCGCCAGTATCGCGCCGGGCTCGGATCTGATCCTGGAAGGGGTCGGGATCAACCCGACACGGGTCGGTGTCATCAACATCCTGCGCGCCATGGGCGGGGATATCGAGCTGATCGACCGTCGCACGGCCGGCGGCGAGCCGGTGGCGGACATCCGGGTGCGTCATGCGCGTCTGCGCGGGATCCGAATCCCGGTCGATCAGGTGCCGCTGGCGATCGACGAGCTGCCGGTCCTCTTTATCGCGGCGGCCTGCGCCGAGGGCGAGACCATCCTCACCGGCGCCGAGGAGCTGCGGGTGAAGGAGAGCGACCGCATCCAGGTGATGGCCGACGGTCTGGCCAAGCTCGGGGTGTGCGCCGAGCCGCTGCCGGACGGGATGCGGATCCACGGCGGGGCGCTGGGAACGACGAGCGATGCGCCGGCGATCGATGCGCCCTGGATCGATGCCCACGGCGACCATCGGATCGCCATGTCCTTCGCCATCGCGGCCTTGCGCGCAAGCGGCCCGGTCGCGATCCGGGACTGCGCCAACGTGGAGACCTCATTCCCCGGATTCGTCGAGCTGGCTGGAGCCGCCGGCTTGAGCATCCAAGCGACGCGGGGCTAAGGCGATGTCGGCCCCGGCGGCGTTGTTTCTCATCCCGGCCGTAGGGTGGACGAGCGAGAGCGAAGTCCAGCCGACTCGGGGGCGGCGCTGGTGGACTGCGCTTCGCTTGTCCACCCTACTTCGCTTGTCCATCCTACGGCTGCGATCGGCGACGTGGTACCGGGTGGCCGCGGGTGGTTACCCACCCGCGGCTCCCACAGATCCGGACGTGCGGGACTACCGCATCCGGCTCCTCGGTTGAGCGCTCGCTGCACGACAACTGTCGCACACCCGATGGACCATTCAGCCCATGTCGCGATCTCCTGTCGTTCTGTTCAGATGGTCAGGTGACTCGATGTTCACGCCATCGTCCCTTCAGAAGGTGTCTCAACCGATCGGCCGCTTCCCTCCCATGGGTCCGCTCGGGTGCGTTCCCCACGCTCAACGGTACTATCAGCCGACTCTGACTGCTCAGTCGCCATCGCGCCGCACTTCGTTGCCTTCGCTTGGCGCTACCTTGCCGTCGGTCCTGTTCGCTCCCGTCGGCCGGACCAGCGCCGTCGGGCCGGGGCGGCTTCTTACGCGGTGCCCGCGCCGCGTCTCGGGCAAGGAGCAACTGAGCGCTCCCAGGTTCCTGGACGACCCGTGCGTACATGCCCTGCTCTTAGACCCCGGCGGAGTCTCGACATCAGGCCGTTACGATGCCGAAACTGTTGCCTTCCGGTGTTCCGAATACGTCGGCTCCGCTGAACTCAGTAACGGGGCTCCATCACACGGCCTGCACGCCCCCTGTGTACGCTTCGCAGGCGGGATCGCTCCCGCACCACACAACACTCGGTTCCGGTGGATGGCCACTCCTTACCGGCTCGGGACTTGCACCCGGTGGGTCGCAAAAAGGAGTTTCCGATTGGCTTATCCGTTCGCTATCTTCCTCTCCTTCCAGGCTTTGCCTGGCGCAACGGGTCTATGAGCGAGGCCGCCCCGATCATCACCATCGACGGTCCGTCCGGAACGGGCAAGGGCACCATCGCCGAGCTGCTGTCGGACCGACTCGGCTGGCGGTGTCTGGACAGCGGCGCGCTGTATCGCGTGCTCGGTCTCGCGGCGGAGCGCCGCGGGGTTGCGCTCGACGATGCCGGCGCCGTCGCCGAGGTCGCGGCCGATCTGCCGGTCGCCTTCGTCTCGGGCCGGGTGCTCTTGGACGACGAGGACGTGAGCGAGGCGATCCGCACCGAGCAGGCCGGGATGGCCGCCTCGCGGGTCGCCGTTCATCCGCCGGTGCGCGATGCCTTGCTGCAGCGCCAACGCGCCATGGCATGCCCGCCGGGCCTGGTCGCCGACGGGCGCGACATGGGCACGGTCGTCTTCCCGCTGGCCCCGTTGAAGATCTTTCTTGACGCGAGCGCCGAGGTGCGTG
Organism: Thiocapsa rosea; assembly: GCF_003634315.1. Classification (NCBI taxonomy): domain Bacteria; kingdom Pseudomonadati; phylum Pseudomonadota; class Gammaproteobacteria; order Chromatiales; family Chromatiaceae; genus Thiocapsa; species Thiocapsa rosea. Next base: position 480,091 of record NZ_RBXL01000001.1, on the reverse strand, counting down.
CGGATCGCCGGTATAAACAGTTGAAAGGAAAGGGGTTGGATGCTAACCTCTGCGCCCTTGTCGAAGACATCCGGGCGCGCGACGCGCGTGATCGTGGTCGCAGCGTGGCACCCTTGTGTGCCGCGGAGGATGCGGTGATCGTGGATTCCACCGCGATGTCGATCCAAGAAGTGCTCGATCGGGTCCTGAAAGAGGTGAGGCGCGTCTTTCCGGAGCTGGTCCTCTAAGAAATCGTCAGTCCGTCCAGCGGGACTTCTGTCGATCCAGTCGGGTCGGTGCCGAATGCGCCGACCTTTTCATCTCATTCATACCCCTCGTCCCGGATGGGACGGGTCAGCGCGCCGTTCTCAGGATAATTTCATCTTATGACCGAAAGCTTTGCCGAACTATTTGAACAGAGTCTGAGCACCACCCAGCTGCAGCCTGGCACCATCGTCATCGGAACCGTGATCGAGATCACCTCCGACAACGTTGTGATCAATGCCGGGCTCAAGTCCGAGGGCGTGATCCCCAGAATTCAATTCATCGGCCCGGATGGCCAGCTCGAGGTCGCGATCGGCGACGAGGTCGAGGTCGCCCTGGACGCGGTCGAGGACGGCTTCGGCGTGACCCGTCTCTCGCGCGAGAAGGCAAAGCGGTTCGCCGCATGGGATCATCTGGAGAAGGCGTTCGAGGCTGCCGACACCGTCAAGGGCATGATCAACGGCAAGGTCAAGGGCGGCTTCACGGTCGACCTGGGCACCGTTCGCGCCTTCCTGCCGGGTTCCTTGGTCGATGTCCGCCCCGTGCGCGACACCACCTACCTCGAAGGCAAGGAGCAGGAATTCAAGGTCATCAAGCTCGACCGCAAGCGCAACAATGTCGTCGTCTCCCGCCGCGCCGTGGTGGAAGAGGAATACAGCGCCGAGCGTGATCAGCTGCTGAAGAATCTGGAAGAGGGCATGGAGGTCAAGGGTATCGTCAAGAACCTGACCGACTACGGCGCCTTCTTGGATCTGGGCGGCATCGACGGCCTGCTGCACATCACGGACATGGCTTGGCGTCGCGTCAAGCATCCCTCCGAGGTGGTCGAGATCGGCGACGAGGTCACCGTGAAGGTGCTTAAGTTCGACCGTGATCGTCAGCGCGTCTCCCTGGGTCTCAAGCAGATGGGCGAGGACCCCTGGGTCAACATCTCGCGCCGTTATCCCGAGAGCACCCGCGTCTTCGGCAAGGTCACCAACATCGCCGACTACGGCTGCTTCGTCGAGATCGAAGAGGGTGTCGAGGGTCTGGTCCACGTCTCCGAGATGGATTGGACCAACAAGAACATCCATCCGAGCAAGGTCGTGGCACTCGGCGACGAGGTCGAGGTCATGGTGCTGGATATCGACGAGGAGCGTCGCCGCATCTCGCTCGGCATCAAGCAGTGCGCGATGAATCCTTGGGACGAGTTCGCGGTCACCCACAAGAAGGGCGATCACGTCTCCGGCAAGATCAAGTCCATCACGGACTTCGGTATCTTCATCGGTCTGGACGGCGGCATCGACGGTCTGGTGCATCTGTCCGACATCTCCTGGGACGAAGCCGGCGAGCAGGCCCTGCGTCGCTACAAGAAGGGCGACGAGCTGGAAACCGTCGTGCTGTCGGTCGATCCGGAGCGCGAGCGTATCTCCCTGGGTGTCAAGCAGTTGGATAAGGATCCCTTCTCCAGCTTCGTGGCCCTGCACGAGAAGGGCAGCGTCGTCACCGGCGTGATCCTGGATGTCGACCCCAAGGGTGCGACCATCGCGCTGGCGGACGGTGTGGAGGGCTATCTGCGTGCCTCCGAGATCTCGCGCGACCGCATCGAGGATGCACGTGCCGTTCTGAAGGCAGGCGAGGAAATCGAGGCCAAGTTCCTGGGCGTCGACCGCAAGAACCGGACCCTTTCGCTCTCCATGAAGGCGAAGGATGTCGAGGAAGAGCAGGCGGCCATCAAGGGTTACTCGCGCGATCCATCCACGGCGACGACCCTCGGCGATCTCCTCAAAGAGCAGATGGAAGAGGCCCAGCGCGGAGGCTGATCCCAGCCCTTCGCGATGTCTCTCGTGTGATGTCTCTTTAGGCGGGGCCCGTAGTGCGGGCCCCTTCTCCTTTTCCAGGAGTCGACACCATGACCAAATCCGAGCTGATCGACGTTCTGGCGGCGGCGCAAGACCACCTTCCCTACAAAGACGTGGAGGAGGCGGTACGCAAGACCCTCGATCGCATGAGCACGGCGCTCGCCACCGGCGAGCGGATCGAAATCCGAGGTTTCGGAAGCTTTTCGTTGCATTACCGGCCGCCCCGGATCGGGCGTAACCCGAAGACCGGTGACTCGGTCGCCTTGGCCGGGAAGCATGTCCCCCATTTCAAGCCCGGCAAGGAGCTTCGGGACCGCGTCAACCAAGCGTTTCAAGACGAGCAGGGCGCTCAGGAAGAAGAGCGCATTCCGCTCGCTGCGGCCTCTCGCTGATCCTGTTCACATCTGGCACCGCGTTCGCGGTGCCTTCTCGGTCGCACACCTCCCGCACACCTCGACAGGTGATTTCCGGAAAAGGATCTACCGGCAGCGCCGCGTGAACGGGAAAAGTGGCCGAAGGCTCTATTCGTTGTCGTTGTCGTCATCGACCATCGATACGACAACGACAACGACAACGACAACGACAAATTTTGCGACGGTTTGCTCAAGACTTACGGCGTAAGGGACTCAATCGCATCCGGAGCGGCCTTCTCACTCCTCACTTCTCCCTCCTCACTTCTCACTCCTCACTTCTCTCTCCTCACCCACCGTGGCGAGACGCTCAAGCAGGTCGAGCAATTCGGCCCGGTCGAGCGGTTTTGTGAGATAAGCATCGACACCTGACGCCAGTGCAGCCGCGCGCTCGTCCGAGAGCGCGGCGGCGGTCAGGGCGTAGATCGGGATGCGCGCCGACATCGGGTCGGCGGCCTCGCGCTCGCGGATCAGCCGGGTCGCCTCCAAACCACCCATCACCGGCATCTGCATATCCATCAGAATGAGATCGAAGGTGTCGCGCTCGACCTGCTCCAGCGCCTCGCTGCCGTTGTGGGCCAGGGTCACTTCGTGGCCCCACTTGCCGAGAAGTCGGAGCATGAGCTTCTGGTTGACCAGATTGTCCTCGGCCAGCAGGATCTTCAGAGGCTTCGCGGGCTGCTGCGGCGAAGGTGCTTGCGGCGGTACCTCGGGCGGCGTATCCGGCATGCGCGCCCCCAAGGCGTTTTGCACGGCTTTCAGCAGCTCGTCGTCGGCGACGGGTTTGGCGAGGAGGGCGTCGATACCCAAGTCTCGGCAGCGTTCGGCATGGCCGGGTATGACCCCGGAGGAGAGCATGATCTTCTTGAAGGGTGGCGTGCTCGGGACCCGCCCGAGCGCGGAGACGACCGCAAAACCGTCGAGATCGGGCATCTCGTAGTCGATCAGGAGCAGATCGAACGCCCGGATATCCGGGTCGGCGACGATGGTAAGGCATTCGCGACCGTCGCGCGCTTGGGTGACCCGCATGCCCCACTGTACGAGCATGCGGCAGAGAATCCGGCGATTCACCGCGTTGTCGTCGACCAGCAAGACGCGTTTTCCACTCAATTCGGGCGGTTGCTGCGCCGCGACGTTCGTATCGCCGACGCCGAGCGGAAGAGTCACATGGAAGGTGCTGCCCTCTCCGAGTGTGCTCTCGACCCAGATGCGCCCGCCCATCAAGGCAGCCAACCGATTGGAGATCGTCAGACCCAGACCGGTGCCGCCGAAACGGCGCGTGATCGAGCCGTCCTCCTGCGAGAATGCATCGAAGATGCGTTTTTGATTCTCCGCCGAGATGCCGATCCCGGTGTCGCGTACGGTGAAATGGACCTCCACCTGGTCTTGGGCGATCGGTCGTGCATCCACCTGCAGAGCGACCTCGCCCTGCTCGGTGAATTTGATCGCGTTGTTCAGAATGTTGACGAGGATCTGGCGCAGGCGGCCCGGGTCGCCGATCAAACGGCGCGGGACGCCCGGCGCGATCTCGCTGAGAAGCTCAAGCGGTTTCTCCTGTGCCTTCACCCGCAAGGAGCGCAGGATCTCGGTGAGGAGGGCATGCAGGTCGAGATCGATCGACTCGACCGCCAGCTTCCCGGCCTCGATCTTGGAGAAATCCAGGATATCGTTGATGATGGTCAGAAGGCCGTCGGCGGATGACTTCACGACGACGAGACAGTCGCGTTGCTCGTCGGTCAGTGAGGTCTCCAGGGTCAAGTCGGTCATCCCGATGATGCCGTTCATCGGGGTTCGGATCTCGTGACTCATGGCCGCCAGAAACTCGGATTTCGCGCGGCTGGCATCCTCGGCGCGCGCGACGCTGGTCTTCAGGGATTCCGCCATCTCTTCGAGTCGACGGGTATTGTCGAGCAGATCCTGCTCCAGTGCCTCGCGGCGCGCGATCTCTTCGGAGAGGCGTTGATTTTGGTGCTCGAGGCGGTCGCGCAGACGATCCGATCGGGCATACTTCTCCTCGTAGAGCATCGCCCGCAACCGCATGCGATCGAAGGCGACCGCCGCAAACAGCAGCACGAAGGGAAAGGCACCCAAGGTGTAGAGAAAGAGCTGCGAGCTCAGATGGCCGTAGACGGAGGATTCCGTCATCACGGTGAGCAGCGATAAGGGCGTACCCGCGACCGGGCTGCGCACCGCCAGCCACCCTTTGAGTTCCGCTCGACTGACCCCTCGACGGTCCCCCCGACGGCCCGATCGGCGGTCCGATCGGCGGTCCAGACCTGCATCCACCGGCAGCAGGGTGTCTTCGGGCAGGCGCGCAAGCGCCTGCGCCATGTCGCCGTCGATCCCGATTTTTGGTCCCGGGGGCGCGATCACCAGGCCGTTCGGTCCGACGAGAAGCTCCTGATAGCGTGCCGAGGATGTCTCTTCGTCCCCGCTTGCGATCAGCAGCCAGGCGAATGGATCGAGACTGCCGACGGTGACGACGACGCCCTTGTATATCCCTTTGTGGACCACCGGGGCGCTTGCGACGAACCGATGGCTGTCGTTTTCGATCGAGATCTTGGGTTCATGCTCGAATCCGTCCGGGAGATTGACGGGCGGCATCTCGGGTTGCAGGTCGACGAGCGTTGCCCCCTGCTCGTCTCGGTAGAGGATCCGTTGGTAGAGGGGCGACCCACGCAGGGTCTTCTGCTCGCGATGTCGGCGAAAACGCTGCTCGATGGCATCGAGATTGGTGTTCAATCCGTACTGCAGCGACATGCCCAAGGCGAGATTGATCAGGTAGGCCTCGATCTCATGGCTTGCGGCAAGGTCGATTGCGCTGTTGCGGCGCTCGGCGGTGAAGTCCGCGACGGCGATCGCGCGACGTTGGCTGTCCGCAACCAATCGGGCGTCCGCGGCGGAGCGCAGCAGATCTTGCGCCGTGAAGACATTCCAAAGCAGGACCAGGGTGTAGACGCAGAAAATGGCCGCGATCAGGAGCGGCCAGCGCGGGGCAAGTCGACCTAGCAAGGCCATCTTGGCGAGGATCGCCGGAGGTCCGCGGTGCTGTGCGCGTCGACCCGGGGAGCAGCGCGGAAGGTGTGCTCGCACGGCATTGCAGGGTCAACCCGCTCGGACGATGTTTGCGGTTCGCGACGCGATCGGGCCGGCAGCACCCCGACGACGCCCGACTCAGGAGTCGCGGTCGAAGAATCCCGGAAAGTAGCGGCGGATGCCCGGGTAGTAGGTGTCGACCAAGCGATCGTAGGTGCCATCGGCCTTGATTCTCGAGAGATAATCGTCGAAGGCGTCGCGCAGCGCGGGTGCGCTCTTCGGGAAAGCGGCGGCAAGATCCTGATGCTCCGAGATGGGGCCGATGACCTTGATATGCCCGGCCCATTTCTTCAGATCGAGAATGGCGTCCGGGACGTCCAACAGGGTCAGCTCGGCTTCTTTGTTGAGGAGCGCCGGGACCATCTCATTGAGGTTCGAGCTTTTGGTATAGGACTTCAGATCGAGCCCGGCACCGGTCAAGCCGTAGTTGGCCGGATCGAGACAGGTCCGCTCCATCACCAAGAGGCTTTTCGACCCGATCATGTCCTTGGTTTGAAGGATATCACGGGATAGGTCGGTGCTACCCGGGATCGGCGAGAGCTCGGATTCGGAGCGGGCCACCAAGAGAACCTGAGACGGAAAGGTGGGTTGTGAATACAGCAGCACCTGCTCGCGCCAGGGGAGCACAGTAAACCCGGCCGCGATCATGTCCCCGCGGACCGGGTAGTCGCCTTCGAGGGTGACCTCCGAGCCGTTGCGCACGACATCCTTGCCCAACAGATCGCGGATCACGTTGTAGAAATTGGTGTCGACGAGGACGTAGTCGACACCGAGATCCTGCGCAAAGCCCTTGACCAATTCAACGTCGAAGCCGTCGCCGGAGCCGGTGACGAAGTTGGCATATTTGATGCCGAGATGACGCAATTCGCCGCGCTCCAAGATCTCGTCGAGATCGGCGCACCACGCCGCCGAGGACAGGCCGGCGAAGACCAAGGCAAAGCCGATGGCGAGACCTTTGCTCAAGTCGTTCATCAGCGAATCCTCCGGGAGCTGTTTCGACCGGCGTTAAACCGCGCCCGGGGCGCGGTATGCGATGTTTTTGGATGGGGTCGGCCCCGGCAGACTTGACGATCGTTCGAGTCGGCGCGGTTTAAGAGATTAAAAAATATAAAATTTTACACCGCGTCCCCCGCTAAGGGTCGTGGATTCACCAAACGTCGAGTTCACTCGAAAGTGAGCATCTCGCTCTAGACGCGGTGTAGATCCTACGCCCGCGCGCCCGCATCAACAAGCGGCCGAGCGCTCATCTGTGTTCAGGTGCGGGCATGCCGTATCCGACCCCGAGGTCGATCGGACCTCGGCCGTCGGGTGGGGCAATGCGCGAGGTGCGGTCTCCTGTTCGGTCTCCTCTCGGAGGATCGCCCGAGCGCGCGGGAAGACGCACGAAAAGGTCGAGCCCCGATCGATCTGGCTCGCGATCAGCAGGCGTGCATCGTGCCGATTCATGATGTGCTTGGCGATGGCGAGACCCAGTCCGGTGCCTCCGGATTCGCGCGAGCGGGCCTTGTCGATCCGATAGAAGCGCTCGGTCAGCCTCGGCAGATGCTCGGGCTCGATGCCGGGTCCGTTGTCCTGGATGTGCAGCGCCAGGCTGTCGCTCGATGCCGCCCAGCGGATGCGGATCTCGGTGCCGTCGGGCGTATGCTTGACCGCGTTGAAGACAAGATTGGAGAAGGCGCTGCGCAGCTCGGGCGCGCTCCCGAGCAAGAGCAGATTCTCGTCGATATCGGTCGAGAAGGCGTGCCGGCCGTTGCTCAGTGCATGCGCCTCCTGCAGGATCAGATGCAGCTCGTCCGGGACATCGACACGCTCCTGCACCTCCGGGTGCTCGTGCATCTCCAGGCGCGAGAGTGTCAGCAGGTCTTCGATGATGAGGCGCATGCGCTCGGCCTGATTGTGCATCAGGGTCAAGGGGCGACGATGATTCGGCGGCGTGGCCGCGGCGTCGATCAGGCTCTCGAGGAAGCCGGCGATGACGGTCAAGGGCGTGCGCAACTCATGCGACGCGTTGGCGACGAAGTCGCGCCGGATCATGTTCAGGTGATAGATCTTGGTGATGTCGCGAGCGACCACGAGCCGCTGACGCTTGCGCTCGCCGAACGGGGTGATGCGCAGCGACAGCATCAGGGCGCGATTGTGCTCCGGGGCGAGATCCATCGGACGCAGGGATTCGCCGGTCTCCACGAAGTCCTTCAGATCCGGATGGGTCAGGATCTCGAACAGAGGCCGCCCGTCGTCCTCGGGCCAATGCACGTTCATCAAGGCCGCTGCGGCGGGGTTCGCCCAATCCACTCGATGCAGTTTGTCGAGGATGACCAGACCGTCCGGGACCGCGTTGGCCGCCTCGCGAAAGCGACGGGTAAAGCGGATCTGGCGCTTGCGGCCCTTGCGCCCGCGTTGCTGATACTGCGCGATGCTGCGATAGATCTCGCCCCAGAGTCCGCGCGGAAAGGGCGGGATCAGCCGGTGGTGACGCCGGATCAGCAGCGCGAGACGCGTGAGCAGGTAGAGCTGGCGCAGCAGGTAGGCGGCGAGGAGCGGTGTTCCGACCCAAGCCCATTGGGGTGCGATCAGCCAGGGCGTGATGCACAGGACGACCGTGGCCGCGAGCAGCCACACCTCGAACGACAGGGCATGACGCCAGGACTCTCCCCGTGGGTGTGGCTTGCCGGCCAATCGTGTCAGGTCTTGTCCGAGAAGCGGTAGCCCACACCGCGCACGGTCTGGAGCAGTCGGTCATGGCCGGACGTCTCGAGCGCCTTGCGCAGGCGGCGGACATGCACGTCGACCGTGCGCTCCTCCACATAGACCTGATCGCCCCAGACGTGATCGAGCAGCTGCGAGCGGCTGAAGGCGCGATCGGCGTGGGTCATGAAGAAATGCAGGAGGCGGTATTCGGTCGGGGCGATGTCGACGGGTCGTCCCTCGGCGGTGACGCGATGGCTGATGTTGTCGATGCGCAGACCCCCGACATCGATCTCGTCCGCCGGCTCGTCGGTCTTCGCGCGCCGCAGAACCGCCTTCACGCGAGCGACCATCTCGCGCGGCGAGAAGGGCTTGGCGATATAGTCGTCCGCCCCGGTATCGAGACCCTTGATCCGGTCTTCCTCCTCGCCGCGGGCGCTGACCATGATGATGGGCACGGCGCGGCTTTTCGGATTCTGCTTGAGCTGTTGGGCCAGCTCGAGACCGGAGCGTCCCGGCAGCATCCAGTCGAGCAGGATCAGGTCCGGGCTCTCGTTGGTCAGGAGCTTGCGCGCTTCGTCCGCATGGGATGCCTCGATCACGCGGTATTCGGCGTTTTCGAGTGCGAAACGCATGACCTCGCGAATATCCGGTTCATCGTCGACGACAAGAATAGTGGTCATGGTGTTGTGAATCGCGTCGGTAGGGTGGACAAGCGCAGCGCAGTCCACCAGCGGTGGGTCGGTTTTTGACCCGGCGAGTGGGGTTGACGCGCATTCTATTGACGATTGATGACGGCTCTATGACGGGGTGACCCTTTGTCGCCTTCTTTTGCCACCGTCCTTCATCGACACTCTCATGCCTTGCGCGAGTAGCGGATCCCGCGGCCCTGAAGCCACTCCCGCAGACGCTCGACTTTGGTGCGGAGATCGCAGGTCGGGGGCAGCTGCTCCAGATGATAACCATATTCGATCAAGAGCGCGGTCTGCTCCTCGGCGCCGAGGTTATCCCAATCGCGCATCGGCGGACCGGCGTTGGGTGTCGCGGGCTGCTCGCTCATGCCGGCGGTGCTTTGAGCTCGGCCTCGACCTTGGTAAAGCGCGCGGCGAGCCTTTCCTGTTTGCTCTTGTCCGCGCGACTGACCAAGACGATCGCGAGCGTCGCGAAGAGGATGCCCGGTACGATCTCGTAGAGGTCGAACAGTCCGCCTTGGAGCTGCCGCCATCCCAAGACGGTCAAGCCGCCGACCAGGATCCCGGCGAGCGCGCCGAGCCCCGTCATGCGCGGCCAATACAGCGAGAGGACCAGTGCCGGGCCGAAGGCCGCACCGAAGCCGGCCCAGGCGTAGGCGACCAGATCGAGCACCATGGCATCCGGGTCGAGCGCCAGCCAAAAGGCGGCGACCGAGATCACGACGACCGTGATCCGACCGACGGCGACCAGCTCGCGCGCCCCGGCCTTGCGCCGCAGCAGGGTGCGATAGAGGTCCTCGGTGAAGGTGGACGAGGAGACCAACAACTGCGAGTCGGCGGTGCTCATGATCGCGGCCAGGATCGCGGCGAGGAGCAAACCCGCGATCAACGGATGAAAGAGCAGATCCACGAGCAGGATGAAGACGGTCTCGCGCGCCTCGGGAGCGAGCGGCTGCTCGATGATCAGGATGCCCGCAAGACCGGTCAAGGTGGCGCCCGCAAGCGTAACCGCGACCCAGGTGACCGCAATCCAGCGGGCCAGCGGGACCTTTCGCGGCGAGGCGATCGCCTGGAATCGCGCGAGGATGTGCGGCTGACCGAAATATCCCAGGCCCCAGGCGGCCAGCGAGAGGATGCCGATGAGGCCCAGTGCGCTGCCGTCGGCGCGGGTGAAGGGATCCAGGAGGTTCGGGTTGGCGGCCTCGATCACCTCGAGCGCCAATGTGGTGTCGCCGATCTGCGACACGGCCACCAAGGGCACGGCGACCAGGGCCACCGCCATCAGGATGCCTTGCAGGACATCGGTCCAGGAGACGGCCAGAAACCCGCCGACCGCGGTGTAGACCATGATGGACACGACACCGATCGCTACGGCCCAGACGTAAGGCAACCCGAAGACCGACTGAAAGAGCTTACCCCCGGCCACCAAGCCGGCACTGGTATAGAGCAGAAAGAACAGCAAAATGAACACGGCGGCGATGCCGCGCAGCCATCCGGCCCGGTCGTCGAATCGGTTGGCGAAATATTCGGGCAGTGTCAGCGCGTTGCCGTAGGACATGCTGAAGACGCGCAGACGGGCGGCGACCAGGCGCCAGTTCGCCCAGGTGCCGAGCAAGAGTCCGCCGGCGAGCCAGATCGACTCCAAGCCGGCGGCGTAGGCGAATCCGGGCAGACCGAGCAGCAGCCAGCCGCTCATGTCCGAGGCGCTGGCGCTCAATGCGGCCACCCCGCTGCCGAGTCGCCGCCCGCCGAGGATGAAGTCCGATAGATCCCGGGTGCGCCGATAGGCATACCAACCGATCATCCAGACCACGGCGAAGTAGACGGCAAAGGTGAACGCGAGGATGAGCGGATTCTGAGTCGACATGCGGGGTCCCTGCGGTTGGCCGATTCGCCTTGTCGGATCGGTCTCGGAGCGTTAGGAGATTTCCGGGAAAGGATCTTCCGGCAGAACCGGAACCAAGGAAAGTACGCGAAAGCTATGCGCGTTGTCGTCCGGAATCCGATTACGATTACGATTACGACAACGACAACGACAACGACAACGACAACGACAACGACAAAATCCGGACGCGGTTTAGTGTAAGGTCTGCCGGCGGTCGTTTCCAAATTGACCAGATTCGAGGAATCTCCCATGACCGAAGCACGGATCCTGAAACGCGAGCCTGTCTTCCAAGGACGGGTGGTCGACGTCGCCCTCGAGACTGTCGCCATGCCCTCCGGGCACGAGGTGAAGCTCGAGATCATCCGCCATCCCGGCGGGGCTGCAACGGTTGCCTTGGACGAGCAGGACCGCGTCTGTCTGCTGCGTCAGTTTCGGCACGCCGCGGACGGCTGGCTGTGGGAGCTTCCGGCGGGAAAGATCGATCCTGGCGAGACGCCGCGCGACACGGCGACCCGCGAATTGGCCGAAGAAGCCGGCCTGACCGCGGAGGACTGGACGGATCTCGGGCCGATGCACAGTTCGCCGGGGGTCTTCACCGAGGTGATTCACCTCTGGATGGCCCGCGGACTGACCCGCCAGCCGCTCGCTCATGAGCAGGACGAGCTGATCGAGGTCCATTGGCTGCCTTTGGCGCAGGCCCTCGATTGGTGCAACGACGGCGAGATCACCGACGCCAAGACGCTCGTCGGTCTCTATCGTGCGCACGGCATGATCAAGAGCGCCCTCGAAATGCTCTCCGAGGACGCGGGCTGCTAAACCGCGCCCAGCGCGGTTTGCGGTGATTTTGGATGGGATCGGCCTCGGCAGACTTGACGAGCGTTGGAGCCGGCGCGGTTTAGAATATTAAAAAACAGATCATGTTGAACCGCGTCCCATGCTAAGGCTTATGGATGCACCGAACGTCGAGCTCATTCGAACGTGAGCATCTCGCTCTGGACGCGGTTCAACGCACCTGCCGCGGGCGCACGAGACGTCTTCGGCCGATCAAACCTCGCCCTCCCTCGACCGTCGCGGCCAGCGTGATCAGCACCGCCACCAGCACCGGACCGAAGGGCTGGTCCAGCGCCAGTGCCGCGAGGTAGGCCAATAGATAGCCGCCGCCGCCGATCAGGCTGCAGATCACCAGCGTCCAGGCCCAGCCCGGCGCAATGCGAAAGGCGATCCAGGCCGGCGCCAGGACGAGCGCGAAGGCACCCATCAAACCGACGGTCGCGGTGCCGATCGCCATCGCCAGTGCGGTCAAGAGGTCGAAGCTCAGGTGCCAGCGGTGTGCCGGCAGGCGGTTGGCGGTTTCGTCGTGTGGAAAGAAACGCGCGCGCAGCAGCCGGGGCACGAGTCGGGGCAGGGCGGCCGCGGCGAGTCCGGCGAGCGCGAGTGCGGCGGTCAGCTCCAGTGCCCCGGCAAAATAGAGCTGACCGTCGACGAGCGCATGCCCGAGTGTCGCGCCGAGACTGGTGTTGGCCGCGATCAGAAAGAGCGCCGACCACCCGAACAGGATCATGAATCCGTAGGCGAGATTCCCGCGCGCTGCGGTCAATGATTTGACCGCGCCACCGGCCAGCGCGCCGAGCGGTGCACCGAGCACCGCGGGCAGCCCGACGGCAAGTCCCAGCAGTGCGCTCGCGGCGGCCAGGTGCGCCAGTCCGAGTGCGGCCAGCCATTCATCGCGGAGCAGGAGCAAGGCCCCGATCAGGGGCAAGACCAGCGCGATGGTCATCCCGGTGATCAGCGGCAGGCGAAACAAGGGATCCAGAAAGAGATCGAGCGCGCTCATGGGATCTCGATCATCCGCGAGCAGGCATCCTCGAGAAAGCGCCGCTCGTGGCTGACGACGAGCACGCCCCGGTCCGGTCGGGGCTGTGCACCGCTCGCGTCGCGCCGGGCGAGTCGGCTCGGGGTCAGCATCTCGATCAGCAGGGCCTCCCGCGTGGGGTCTAGGTTGTTGGTCGGCTCGTCGAGCAGGATCAGATCGGCCCGACCGGCGATGGCGGCCCAGACGCACAGGAGCTGATATTGACCGCCGCTCAAGCGGTCGATGCGCTGCCGCAAGACCGCATCGATGGCCAAGGGCATGTCATGCAGGGATGCGTCGGCACAGCGCAACAGCTCGCGCCCGGTCACCGGCATGCTCGGCAAGCGGACCGGCTGCTGCGCCTGATAGGCGATGACCAGGCCGGGCATCCGAAGGATGCGTCCGGCCAGCAGGTCGGCGCGGTCGGCAATGGCGTTGAGCAGCGTGGATTTGCCGCACCCGTTCGGACCCCATAGACCCACGACATCCCCCGGGGCGACGTCGAGCGAGACAGGCCCGACCACGGGCCGACCATAGCCGGCCACGAGACCCTCCACGCGCAGCAGCGGGCCGCTCACCGAGATTGGGACAGGGTGTCCACCCAGAGGTCGATGTGGTCGAGATAACCGCTCCCGTCGGCGCCGATCGGCGGGTCGAGCGTGAGACGGCGGGTGTCCCATCCCAGGCCCTTGGCCAGGCGCTCCGGTGCCTGCGCCGAGGTGTAGGGGGCATAGACGATCACACCCGATCGACCCTGAAGACGTTCGGACAGGTCCTTGATCTGCTGGGCCGTCGGCGGTACGCCCGGGATCTCCTCGATGGTGCCCAGCAGAGGTACCCCGAAGCGATCGAGCAGATAGAGCGCATCCCGATGATAGAGGACCACGCCGGGCGTGTCCGCCAGCCGGGTTTGCCACGCGTCCATGCGTTGCTCCGTCGCCGCGGCGAAGGACCGCGCATTGGCCCGATAGGTCTGGGCGCCATCCGGATCGAGCAGGGCCATGCGCTCGCCCAGTGCGGAGGCGACAATCGCCATCCGCACCGGATCCATGTTCACATGCGGGTTGCCGACCGGATGGACATCGCCGAGCGCGCGGTCCGCCGGCGAGCCGACTTCCAACAGATCGACCTGGGCCGCGGCCTCGAAATAGCCCGCCTGGCCCGGCAGGATCCGCGGATTGGCGGCGCTGGCGATGGCGACCGGCAGCCAGCCGACCTCGAGCTCCGCGCCGACGGCGACGACCAGATCCGCATCGCGCAGCGCGCGAATCATGGTCGGTTTGGCTTGGAGCACGTGCAGATCGCGATCCGGCGAGGCCAACACCGTGACCTGCGCGCGTCCGGCACCGACCGTGCGCGCCAGCGCGCCCATACTTGAGCTGGTCGCCACGACATCCAGCTCGGCGGCCTGCGCTGTCCCCAAGGCGAGCAGACCCCCTAGAAGCGCACCGATCACCGAAACAATAAAACCTTTAAACATAACGACTCCCCGTATCAAACGCGTGCCTCGCACGGCTCGGCACAGCCTCTAGGCGCTGTAGGGCGACTTAATTCGCCCCTACACGCCGAAAAACGTCTCTGGAACGATTCAAAAACAACCGAAACACGTAGGATGGGTAGAGCGAAGCGAAACCCATCCTCCAAACCGCCGCGTTGCCGGATGTCGGTCTGTTGTGCTTGGTGCGGGCTGGATGGGTTTCGCTGACGCTCTACCCATCGGTCATCGATACATCCTGAAATCGCGTCGGCTCCGGGATCGCGGATCGATGAGGAGCCCGATCCCGAGTGAACCCGTTGCGTGTCCCCACGAGACGCGATTTCAAAAGGGCGCGATTTCAGAAGGCGTGGGCCCCGTGCGAGCCCATACTCACCAGGAACTGAAGATAGAAGGCATCGAACCGCTCGCGTTCGCCCGGCGCCTGCAGAATGTCGTTGTGCGCATACTGGGCGCGCAGTCGCGAGAATTCCGTGAGGTTCCAGGTGACATCGAAGGTCCAACGATCCGACGAGCCGAAGCTCGCGTTCTTGCCGCCGCTGACCTCGTTGGTCATCCCGAGCACGTCGTAGCGCAGGCCGGCCGTCCATTTCGGGGCGAATCCGTAGATCGCCTGGGCATAGAGGCCGTCCGTGGTGAAGGTGCGGCGTGAGCCGACCACCTCAGGGTGGGCGCTCGAGGTGATCCTCATGTCCTTGATCGAGCGAAGGTACTCGCTCTGAAACTTGAAGTCTTTGTGTCCGTAGGCGCCGCCGCCGTCGTACTTGTAGACCAGATCGACACCCCACAGCTGCGCATCGCCCGCGAGGCCGTTGCGGTGAACCTCGATCTCGTGATGGTGGTCATGACCATCGTCGTGCCCGTTGTCGTGCCCATCGTCATGGTGACCATGGTGCACATGGGTGTGCTCATGGACGGCTTGATGCTGGTTGTTGTTCGCGTAGGACAACCCGAGCTGCAGCGCATGATTGATCCCGATCTCGGGTGCGACTTTGGCGAAGGCGGTCCAGAGGCGCGGGCCGTCCTTGGTGTCGCCGAGCTCCAGCGCCGCCCGGTCGTCGTCGCCCAAGGTCGCGCCGAAGATCTCCTGGTTGCCTTGCAAGCCCTCCACACCGAGCAGGGTATAGAAGGGCAGCTTCGGGAGCCAGGTGAGCTGAAGTCCGGTGTCCTGGAGCCCGTGCGGGCCGAGCAGATTCAGGTAGGGCAGGTTCTGATCGACGAAGTCCCATTCATGGGGATGCTGCCGATTGATGTAGCCGAAGTCGCTGAGGAACTTGCCGCCTTTCACGCGCAGGCCGGCCGGGAGGCTGCGGGTCTGAAAATAGCCCTCTTCCAGCTCCACCGTGCCGTCCCCGTCGATCGCGATGAACAGCGAGGCATCGAAATAGGGGTCGACGGTTGCCGAGAAGGCGATCTCGGCCTCGCGGAAATTGAAACCGTTTTCGGTGAGCCCGTGCACATGGCCGCCATGTCCCTCGTCGTGGCCGTGGTCGTGGCCGTGACCGTGGTCGTGCGGCGCTCCGCGCGAGGGTTGGAATGCCTCTCCGACCACTGTCGCACCCTCGCCGTCGATCCCGTCGTGGTAATAGTTGCCGTCGAGGAAGACCGAGATCTGCGGGTTGAACGCCGTGCCCGAGGTCAATGCGCCGAGGCCCGTCTTGCCCGGCTCCGGGCTCGCGGGAGGCGTGACGAGCGGCGCTGTCATCGGTCTGGACTCGGTCGATGCGACAGCCGCAGCCTGCTCCGCGCGCACCGCTGCCGCCTCCGAGCGCGTTGCGGCCCGGGTTGCGTCACGCTCGGCCTTCGCGAGGCGGGACTCGAGATCCTGAATCCGGCGCTCGTACTGTGATTTCATCTGATCGACCATCGCCCGAAGCTCTGCGATCTCGGTATCCGTGGCAGGAAACGCGGCCATCGGCGTGAGCAAGGCGACAGCGCACGCGATCCGGGCCGGAGCATGCAGCTTGAACCGGCGGGCGACCGGAACCTCCTCCGCCGACGGGTTCCGTGAGCTAACGTTATAACATTTCATAAGTGATAGAGACTCGTTGTGCTCGAAGGTTAAACCGCGCCCGGCGCGGTCTGCGATGTTCTTGGATGGGATCGGCCCCGGCAGACGCGACGCCCACTGGAGCAAGCGCGGTTTAAGATATTAAAAAATATATGATTTAAACCGCGTCCCCGCTAAAGGCCGTGGATGTCGGACCCTTTCGTCTCCGATAGACTTGCCGAACGCTACCCGAATACGCGATGCTCCGCCGACGTCACCTGGATTGCCGGTGATCTGAACGGCTGATGCAAGGACGGTTCGCGGTGCATGCCTCGGTCGGCATGCCGACAAGACTTGCGGTGGTCCGGTCGCGAACGCAGCGGTGCATCGGGACCGAGGCGTTGCGTGGTCCGGGTGCCGACAGCGCGTTCGGGTTCGCCTGCTCAAGAAGGTACTGAAGTCGTGTTATGTTATTACATATTCGATCTGCGTCAAAGTGAGGGGGTGTCCGATGGCTGAGGATCCAGGATCCGACTATTCTCCCGGTCCCGAAGAGGAGTACATGAACGAGCGTCAGTTGGCCTATTTTCGTGCCAAGCTGCTTGCCTGGCGGGCCGAGCTTCTGGAAGAGGCTCAGGGAACGCTCGACGGGCTGCGTGACAGCGCCCATCAAGAGGTCGGCGACGATGTGGATCGCGCCACCCGCGAGGCGGATCAGGCGCTTGAGCTGAGGACCCGCGACCGTTGTCGCAAGCTGGTCCACAAGATCGACGAGGCGCTGGTGCGGATCGAGGACGGAAGCTACGGCTACTGCGAGGAGACCGGCGAGCCGATCGGTCTGGCGCGCCTGGAAGCACGTCCGGTCGCGACCCTTTCGGTCGAGGCGCAGGAGCGGCGCGAGATCAAGGAGCGCCAGCAGTTGAGCGGTGCCATGTGAGGTCGGCCCCGGTTCCGCCCTCGGGCGAGGGCGGCGCGGGCCGGTCGATGTTCAGCGCGGGCCGATATTGATGCCGATCGCCAGACGCGGGAACGCGCTGCGGTTCGTCTCGACGGCATGGGGAAGGTGCGGCGGGAAAAAGAGGAAGGTTCCGGCACAGGGCTCGATATGAATCGTCGATGGCCCGTCGTAGAGGATCAAATCGCCCGAATCCGGCGGGGTCGCGACGTAGTAGACGCCCGAGAGCAGTTCGTCGTGCTCGTCGTGAGTGTGCTTCGAGGTGCCTTGCCCCGACTCCGTGAGATTCAGCCAAAACCCGCAGCGCAGCGTCCCGGGCGCGCGCCCGAGGATCAATCCGGCGCAGGCAAGTGCCTGATCCAGGACTGGCAGAATGGCTGGGATGCGGGTGCGCTCGATGTAAAGGTTCTCGAACCGACCGCCGGTAAAATGGGTGCGACGCTCGAAATCATCCTCTCGCATCGCGTCTACGGCGGTCACGATGGCCGTGTTGATCCGCTCGGCATCGGCAAGGCCGCATCGATGGATCTCGGCGTTCGACCAGCCGACTCGGCTCGGCACTGCAGGAACGGGGTCGCTTCCGCCGAGTGCGATCCTTTTCGTGGCCCTTTGCGCATCTGCGATGGGCTGTTTCATCGAGCTGTGTTCCTCCTTCAGTCCGTCTGCGCAAGATGTGCTTCCTGTCGTCGGCACAACCGACGTGCGGGAACCGGCCCGGAGATCGCCTTATGGCGCTGGGCTGCCCCAGGGCAGAATCGGTACAGCGGTAATGCTGTTCTTGGGCGAGCCTTCGATGACCCTATCGCTGTAGCTCAAGTAGACCAGCGTATGTCGGGGGGCATCATAGAAGCGCACGACCTGGAGGCTCTTGAACAGCAGCGAGGTGCGCTTCTTGAAGACCTCGCTGCCGTCCTGCTTGCCGTCGCGAATGTCGTCGGGCAGGGTGATGTGACCGACCTGAGCGCAGTGGATCGCCGCATCGGAGGTGTCTTCCGCCACCCCGACCGCACCCGAGACACCGCCCGTCTTGGCTCGGCTCAAATAGCAGGCTACGCCCGGGACCTCATCGTCTTCGAAGACCTCGATGAGGATCTTGTCGTTCGGCCCCATCCATTTGAACTTGGTCGCGACGCTGCCGATGATCTCGGCGGCAGCCGTGCCGATCATGAAGGTGAGGGCCAATCCGAGCGCGATGCGTGTTCTCATGGGTGTCTCGATTGGGGTGACGTGGTGTCTTATCCCGCGAAGAGTCGGTCCGACTCGCTGCGGCTGCGTGTCAGGGCGTCCTCGATGGAGACGCCGAGGAACCAGTTTCCGGTGACGGCGAGCCGCGTCCCGGCGAGGGTCTCGTCGAGTCGTCGTACCCGCGCGTTGTGGCCCGTGCGCAGTGCCGGCAAACGGTTGCGCACCCGCGCCTGTGCCGCGATGTGGCTCGGCGTGGTGCCCAGCGCGAGACAGGCCCGCTCGATCTGGGCCTGCTCGCCGAGCACGCCCGGTCGGAAGTGGAAGGCGAATCCGCGGTAGCTCGGGTCGGCGAGAAAATCGCGCGAGACGGCCGAGTAGAATGCCTCGTCGACGGCGATGAGACCCGCGATGGGTTTGAGCCCCAGGTCAGAGGTGCGGAACGCCAGGACCAGGGTCTCGATCTCGGCCACGCCGATATCGGTGATCGCGGCCCGTGCGGCGTCGAAGCCGGCCGGCAGCAGTGCAGTGGCGACATCGGGCGGGACGGCGAGGGTGAGCGAGCCGCAGCTCAACGTCTCCCCGCCGGTCGTGACGCGAAAGCCTTCGCCATTGCGCTCGATCGCCGAGATCTGCGCTCCGGTGCGGACCTCGAGCCCCTCCTGCGCGGCGATGGCCGCCGGGATGGCCGAGAGTCCGGTCGAGAAGGTGAACGCCTTGATGACGTCTTTGCGGCGCGGTTTGCGGCGAAACAGCGCCTCGGCGGGGTAGTTGTCGGCCGGCTGGCAGATCACGGCCTGAAAGGCATGACGCAGCAGGTCGCGATAGTTGCGTCGTCCGAGGACATCGCCGTAATAATCCGAGACACTGCGCCCTTCTTTGGGGGCAGAGAAGATCTTCGGGATCGAGCGCATCGCCTCCCAAATGTGCAGCGCCGAGAGGATCGAGCCGCGTTGCCCTCCTTTCCAAAGAAGATAGCCGACCTTCCCCTTGGGCTGAACGTGTCGGGTCAATCCGAGATCGTCCAGGATCGACAGAAGATTGCCGTAGCTGTTGAAGCAGGTATGGCCACCGGCCTCGGTCCAGAAGCCACCGAGCTCAGGGAAGGTCTGACTGTTGATGCAGCCCCCGACACGATCCGATGACTCCAGCACGAGGGTCCGGTGGCCGCGGCGGGCCGAGAAATGGGCGGCACCCAAGCCGCTGATGCCGGCGCCGATGACGATATGGTCGAAGTCCGTGCTCATACGCTGCTCATGCTCTGCTCATAAACCGCGCCCAGTGCGGTATGCGTTGTTTGTCGGATTGGCTTGGCCGCGCCGGCTCCGACGACCGCCGGAGCCGGCGCGGTTTAAAATTCTGAAAAATATAAAATCTTAAACCGCGTCTCACCGAGGTCGAGGATATCTCCGAAGCCAAACGCAACGTGAAAATGACGCATGTTGCTCTGGACGCGGTTTAGGCCCATGCGTCAGTCGGGCGGCTCCCGGGGCGCGCTCCCCGGGGGCTCGCTCCGAGGGCGCTCGCTCCGAGGGCTCTCGTCGGGCGGCTCGATCTCGGCAAGCGAGAGATAGTCGATGTCGGGAATCGGGATCGGCGTGGGCAGCGGCTCGCAGTCCGCCAAGCTCCAGTCCTGTCCCGAGACGAGGCTCAGCTCGCCTGTGTCGAAGGCCGCTATGTTAACCGTGCGTGAGGGTTCGAGAAAGCCGTCTTGGGCGGTGGCCAGCGAGAGAGGCGGGTTGGCGCTGTCGTCGGGTGAGTCCGGTTGCGGGGATGGGTCGCGGTGCAACGCCGACACGGCCTCGGTCGCGTTGCCGGATGTGAGCGGTTGCGCCTCGGTGTTCCGGGGCGTGTTCAGGGGTGTGTTCAGTGGCGTCACCGTCAGGCGGGCGCCGGCGTGCTCGAAGACCTCGGTAAAGCGTGCCGTGGTCGCGGCATCGGCGTTGCGTTTGACGATCACCGGCCGTCCGGTGAAGAGGCGCTCGGCACCCGCCTCGCTGAGCTTGAAGAGCGCCGTCAGGCGCTCGCGCACCCGGGCAGGGTCGGCTCCGGGAGCCAGATCGCCCTTATAGCTGAGATCGAACCGTTCCTCGGCCATGTCTGATGTCACGTTGGCGCCTCGGCGCAGAGCGCGGAGCGATGCTGAAGCGATCGCCCGGACTGGCGTCCGGGCGCGGTAGGTTTAAAGCGGCTTGGACAGGCTGAATGCGCCTCGGACATCGCCGAGGCTGTAGCCGCGTGCCATGTCATCAGGATAGCGCTCATCGATCGCCGTCGCGAGATCCGGCGTGATGGCGGTGCCGTGGCAGGCGAGACAGACCTCCGCGGTCGGGATGGCCTTCATGAAGCGGAAGGTCTTGCCGTCGGCGGTCTCCACGACCTCGGCATAGGCCATCGGTTGCACGTCTTCTCCGGCGGCGCGACGGGCGTCGAAGTCCGCGAGGACCGTCTGCTCCCAGGCATCCGGCGAATTCTCGGCAGTGTTGCGCGTCTTGAGGCTGGTTCGACCGACCTCCCAACCGGTGCGCGCGGAGAGGTCGGCCGCGATAGCAGGTGCACGGTCTTGACAGACCGCGATGGCGTTGACCGGGCCGCCGTCCTTCATGGCGGCCTGCAACTCGCCCTGCAGCGTCGTGGCGAACTCTTGGACGATGGCCTTGGCTTCGGCAGCGTTCGGGTTCGGCGGTGTCTCGGCACTGAGCGTGGTGGCGGCGAGGATGGCTGTTGCAGCGGTCAGGCGTGCGACGCGTTTCATAGGCAAGGTCTCCGAGTCGATGGGTTGGGGACAGAGTGTCGGGGCGAGCTGGACGAATGCGGTTCGAGCTGCTCGCGCGGGTTGCATCAGCGCGATCCCGTCGCGAGGCTCGCTGTCTTTGACGGATCGACCGTCGAGAGTTCCGCGTGCTCGGTCGTCTGAGGGGACTCTAGACGGGATGGATCCGGCACGCATTGATTTTTCGATGCATTGCACACGCCGGGTATTGTCCGCACTGGCCGAGCCCAAAAAACGCCCGTAGGGTGGACAAGCGCAGCGCAGTCCACCCAGCCGCGCTTGTTCCCGTTACCCTAGGGTGCCGTCCAGCCTGCGGACCCGGTCAGCCAGCGGCCCGCAGGTTTGCGACCTTGGACGTCGCCTCGGGTTGCTCCTCCACCGTCTCGCTGTCGTCCTTCGCGGTTTCGACGGGCTCGATGGTTTCGATCTCGGCCGACTTGCCCTTGAGGATGCGCTCGACCGTTTTGGCGTTGCGCGCAAGATAGATGGTCAGCTCCTCGAGATCGCTTTCGGGGAGGTCCGGCAGGATCTTGTCGTGGCGCAGGAGCTCGGCGAGTCGCTCCGCACTTTCGAGTGCTTTGTCGTAGGCATCGGCGGCCTTTTTGTCGGTCGTACGCAAGCGTTCGGCTCCCTTCTGGTCTCTGACGACGTATTCGATTTCGATCACGGTCTTGGGCTCCAGGGTCGGCTGTGGTGAGCCCCGCGCGAGGGCTTGAGCGGACAGTATACTGTCGAAAAAGACAGGCGTGCACGCCAGGCCGCGGGCATGATGCCGGGCTCCGAGCGAATCGACAGATCGAAATACATCTTGCTGAATGATATCTCCGCGCTATAAAATCATGTCTAAAATATGCTTGGTGATGTTTAAACCGCGCCCGGTGCGGTATGCGCAATTTGTTGGAATGGCTTGGCGGCGCCAGCTCCGACGACTGTCGGAGCTGGCGCGGTTTAAAGTATTAAAAAGTTAAATTTTAAACCGCGTCTCGCTGAGATCAAGGAAGTCCCCGACGCTAAACACAACATGAAAATGACGCATTTCGCTCTGGACGCGGTTTAGAACATGATTATTGCTGCTCAGATCCGTGCCTCACGTGCCCTGCTGGGGCTCGACCAAAGGGGGTTGGCCGAGGCTGCGGGTCTGTCTGTGCCGACCATTCAACGGATGGAGGCCAGTGACGGTCAAGTCCGCGGCAATCTGGATTCGGTCATGAAGCTGATCGAGGCGCTGGATCGGGCCGGGATCGAGCTGATCGGCGAGGGCCAGGTCAGCGCAGGCGGCGGGCGCGGGGTCCGGCTCAAGCAGACCAACTCCGAGGCGACCGGCACCGACGCGACCTCATGAGGATCGAGATCGCCTTGTCCATCGCCGGACTCGCGGTGGTGCTGGCCCTCGGATCGGCCGCCGTCTCGCTTCTGGCGGTACGCTTCCCCAAGGTGGTGCGCTTCGCGGCGATGCCGTTGACAGGTCTCTGCGGTCTGGCGGCGATCGTCGCGGGACTGGGCGCCTTGTTGTCGGGCGGCGTGGCGACGGCGACCTTGCCCTTGGGCCTGCCCTGGCTGCCCTGGCATGTGCGCATCGATGCGCTTGCCGGGTTCTTCCTGCTGCTGTTCGGTTTGGTGACCAGCGCGATCGGGCTCTACGGGCCGGCCTACGTGCGCGGGCTCGAGCAGGGCCGCGATTCGCTGGTCGCGCTCGGCGGCTTCACCGGGCTCTTCCTGGCCGGGATGCTCCTGGTGGTCCTGGCCGACGACGCCTTCCTATTTATGATCGCCTGGGAGGTCATGTCTCTGGCGTCCTACTTCCTGGTCGCCTTTCAGCATGAGCAGGCGGCCAACCGACGCGCGGCCTTTCTCTATCTCCTGATGGCCCATGTCGGTGGCCTGAGCATCCTGCTCGGGTTCGGGGTGCTGGCCTCCTTCGGCGACGGTTTCGCCTTCGCGTCCATGCGCGCTGCCGAGCTGTCGCCGATGTGGGCCAGCGTGGCGTTCGGGTTGTGCTTTCTCGGCTTCGGCATGAAGGCCGGTTTGGTGCCGCTGCATGCCTGGCTGCCCGAGGCACATCCGGCCGCGCCCTCGTACATCTCGGCCCTGATGTCCGGCGTCATGCTCAAGGTGGCGGTCTATGGCTTCATCCGTCTGGTGTTCGATCTGATCGGCGATGTCCAGTGGACCTGGGGGATGGCGGTGCTGGCGATCGGCAGCCTCTCGGCGCTCACGGGAGCGCTCTTTGCGCTGATGCAGACCGATCTGAAACGTCTACTCGCCTATTCATCCGTCGAGAACCTGGGCATCGTCTTCATCGCTCTGGGGTTGGCGCTGATCTTCATCGGCACAGGCCATCCGCTGCCGGGTGCGCTCGCCTTCGTCGCAGCACTCTATCACGCGCTCAATCATGCCCTCTTCAAGGGCCTGCTCTTTCTCGGCGCCGGCTCCATCCTGCACAGCACCCACGAGCGTGATCTCGAGCAAATGGGCGGCCTGCTGCGGCGCATGCCCTGGACGGGCTTCTTCTTCCTGATCGGTTGTCTGTCGATCGCCGCGCTGCCACCCTTCAACGGCTTCGTCTCCGAGTGGCTGACCTTCCAGGCCGCCCTGCAGGCTTGGCAGCTCGAGAGCGGTGTTATGCGCAGCCTCATCCCGATCGCCACCGCCGTGCTGGCGCTCACGGGCGCCCTGGTGGCGGCGACCTTCGTAAAGGTTTACGGCATCGCTTTCCTCGGTCAGGCGCGCAGTCGGCATGTGCGCCGCGCCCGGCCCGGTCCCTGGGGGATCCGCGCCGGGCAGGGTGTGCTCGCGGCGCTTTGTGTTCTGCTCGGTCTCTTTCCGACCCTGGTCATCAATCTGATCGATGCCGTTCCGCGCCAGCTTCTCGGTGGCGGGCTGCCCGACGCGGGCAGTCGAGGCTGGCTCTGGCTGGTGCCGAATGCGTTTGAAACGGCCAGCTACAGTGCGCCTCTGGTGACCGTGCTCCTCATCGCGATCGCCGTTCTGGTGGTCTGGAGCCTGCACCGTGTCGGCGTGCGCCGGGTGCGGCGCTGCGATGCCTGGGACTGCGGTTTCGCACCGCCGACGGCGCGGATGCAATATACGGCGACCGCCTTCGCCCAACCGGTACGGCGGGTCTTCGCCTTGCTGTTCCGGGTCGAGGAGGCGCAGGTGGCACGCGAAGACGGCGGGACGCGCTATCAGATCAAGATCGGCGACCGCAGTTGGGACGCGCTCTATCTGCCCCTGGCACGTCTGGTCGAGGCCGCCGCGCGCCGCGTGGTCCGTCTGCAGTCGGGCAATGTCCGCGTCTATCTCGGGTGGACCCTGGTGACCTTGCTGGTCTTGCTGTGGATCGTCTCCGCATGACCGGCCTCGTGGTTAGATCCACTAGGCGTCGGGTTTTCGGCTTTACGTTCGGTAAAGGACCGATTCAAGTCAATTAAAACAACTCGACGCGTGAAACGCGTGAACCCCTTTGCCACTTTATCGTTGTCGTTCTCGTAATCGACAACGACAACGACAACGACAACGACAACGATTGGATTCGGTGGTCACCTCACTCACCACTCACCACTCACCACTCACCACTCACCACTCTAAGATAAAACGCTGAACCCGATGGCCGAGATTCTAACCCCGTCCGCCTGGCTGCTCGCCTTCGTGCAGGCGCTCCTGTTTCCGGCGCTCGCCCCGCTCCTGGTGGGCTGGGTCCGCAAGGTCAAGGCGCGCCTGCAGAACCGGCGCGGGGCCTCGGTCTTTCAGCCCTATCGCGAGCTGCGCAAGCTGCTCTTCAAGGAGGCACGGGTTGCCCATACCGCTTCGCCCCTGTTTCGCGCCGCACCTTCCGTGGTCTTCGTCGCCACCTGGCTGGCGGCGGCGACGGTGCCGCTTCTGACCATCGATCTGCCGACCGCGGTGGTGGCCGACATCATCGTGCTTGCCGGGCTACTGGCGCTGGCACGCGTCTTCCTCGCCCTTGCCGGCATGGACGTGGGCACCGCCTTCGGCGGCATGGGCGCCTCGCGCGAGATGATGATCTCCGCCTTGGCCGAGCCGGCGATGCTGATGGCGGTCTTCACCCTGGCCATGACGGCCCACAGCACCAATCTCGGAAGCCTCATCGCCCATCATCTCGGCGATGCCTTCGTCCTGCGCCCCTCCTATCTCTTTGCCTTTGCAGGACTGACGCTGGTGGCGCTCGCCGAGACCGGCCGTATCCCGGTCGACAATCCGACGACTCACTTGGAGCTGACCATGGTCCACGAGGCCATGGTGCTCGAATACTCGGGTCGGCATCTGGCCCTGATGGAGTGGGCCGCTCAGATCAAGCTTCTGCTCTACGGTGTGCTGGTCGCCAACATCTTCTTTCCCTGGGGGATCGCGACGGACCCGGCACCCGCGTCGCTGGCGATCGGGTTGGGTGCCATCCTGCTCAAGCTGGCGGTGCTCGGGGCTGCCCTGGCGGTGGCCGAGACGGTCCTCGCGAAGATGCGACTCTTCCGTGTCCCGGCCTTTCTGAATCTCGCCCTGCTGCTGGCCCTGCTCGGGCTCTTGAGCCATGTGATCCTGGAGGTAGGGGCATGAACCTCCCGGCGTTGCCGCTGCTGCAACAGTTGGTGGTCCTGCTGGCTGCCCTGGTCCTTTTTCTTTCCTTCGTCCTGCTGGCGCAGAGTCGGCTGGTTTCGGCGATCCATGCCTTCGCCTGGCAGGGCGCCCTGGTCGCCGCGGTGACCGCGGTGGTGGCCCTGAGCGGCGAGGTCCATCATCTGTATTTCTCGGCCGGATTGACGCTGATCCTCAAGGCGTTGGTGATCCCTGCAATGCTCCATCGGCAGGTCCGCGGACTGGCGCTGGAGCGTCACACCGAGGCCCTGCAGCGTCCGACCCTGGCCATCATCGCGGCGGTCGGCCTGGTGATCTTCAGCTCCTGGCTGGTGCTGCCGATGGTGGCCGAGGAGCTGGCCTTCACGCGCAACATTCTCGCCATCAGCCTCGCGGTGGTCCTGATCGGCTTCCTCATGATGGTCGTCCGCCAACAGGCAGTCGCCCAGGTGCTGGGGTTCATGTCGATCGAGAACGGGCTCTTCCTTGCCGCCGTCTCGGCCACCGGCGGCATGCCCCTGATCGTCGAGCTGGGCGTCGCCTTCGATGTCCTGGTCGCTATGGTCCTGTTCGGGGTCTTCTTCTTTCAGATCCGCGAGAGCATCGACTCGCTGGACGTGGATCGGCTCAATCGGCTGAGCGAGACGGCGGAGATGGCGGGGGAGGAGCGTCCGTGACTGCACTCCTGCTCACACTGCTGGCGCCTTTGCTGGGTGCGCTCGCGCTGGCACTGGTCCGGCCGCCCGCCGTGGGCGGCTGGCTGAACCTCGCCGTCTCGGCGCTTACGCTTACCGCCGCCGGCTGGTTGGCCTGGTTGGTGGCCATCGATGGCGAGGTCTTCGGCCAGCTGATCGGCATCGGTTTTCGGGTCGATGCCTTCAACGTCTATCTGGTGGCCTTGACTGCCTTCGTCGGTTTGACCACGTCGATCTTCTCGCGGCCCTACATGCGCCATGTCCGTGCCGAGGGCCGGGTCTATCTCGGCGGCATGCGGGTTTATCACAGCATGTATCAGACCTTCATGCTGACCATGCTGACGGCGCTCACCACCGACAACCTCGGTGTCCTCTGGGTCGCGGTCGAGGGCGCGACACTCGCCACCGTTCTGCTCGTCTCGCTCTACCGCACGCCCGAGGCGATCGAGGCGGCCTGGAAGTATTTCATCCTCTGCGGTGTGGGCATCGCGCTGGCCCTGTTCGGCACCGTGCTGACCTATTTCGCGGCCCAGCATATCGACTTCGGCGCGCTCGCCGAGCCCGGCGCCGGTCTGATCTGGAGCAGTCTCTACACCCATGCCGCAGCGCTCGACCCCACCGTCATGCGCATCGCCTTTGTCTTCCTGCTGGTCGGCTACGGCACCAAGGTCGGTCTGGTGCCCATGCACCAGTGGCTGCCGGACGCCCACTCCGAGGGGCCGACGCCCATGTCCGCCGTGCTCTCCGGGCTGCTGCTGAACGTCGCGCTCTATGCCCTGGTGCGTTTCAAGATGCTGGTCGACGGCTCGCTCGCGGCGACCGCATCGCCGCACCTGGCGGGGGCTTTGCTGATGGGCTTCGGGCTGGTCTCCTTCACGGTCGCCGGGCTTTTCCTGCATCGCCAGCGCGACATCAAGCGCCTGTTCAGCTACTCATCCATCGAGCACATGGGGCTCATGACCTTCGCGTTCGGGCTCGGCGGCCCGCTCGCCACCTTCGGTGCGCTGCTGCACATGCTGGTGCATTCGCTCACCAAGTCGGCCATCTTCGTCACCGTCGGTCATGCCGCGCATATCGCCGGGAGTCAGGGGATCGAGAAAATCCGCGGTCTCATCCGCACCCAGCCGGCGGTCGGCTGGTCGCTGCTGATCGGCGTGGCCGCCATCGCCGGCTTCCCGCCGTTCGGGGTCTTCACCAGCGAGTTCCTGCTGCTCACCGCCACCATGCAGGCGCAGCCCTGGCTGACGCTGCCGCTGGTGACCGGCCTGGCCATCGCCTTCGCGGGGCTCTTCCGGCATCTGCACCCGATGGTCTACGGCACCCCTCCCGAGGGCCAGCAGCCCGTCAAGGCCAATATGATCCCGGTCGTCGTGCATCTGGGGCTGGTGCTCTGGCTGGGGCTCGCGATCCCCGGCTTCCTTGCGCAATGGCTGAACCGGGCGACGCAACTCATCACGGGGGAAAGTCTGCTGTGAGCCGCTTCGACTGGTTGTCCGAGTATCTGGCCCGGCTCGACGACGATCATCTGATCGCCCGACACGGTGACACTCGCGTCCTGGCCCCGGCCCATCGACTGGAACTCGATGCCGAGGACTGGGGGCCGGCAGGTCGAATCGCCGCAGCGATGGGGCTAAGGCACGCAGGTGTTTGGGCCGATCCCCTCGGGCCCGACCCAATGCAGAGAGGGGCCGAGAACGGGACCGAGATCGAAGGTCCGGCCATCCGCGTCCAGGCGTGCCTGGAGCAGGGCGGCGACTATCTGATCCTGCACACCCTGGTGCCGCAGACGCGGCCGGTTCTGGGCTCGCACACCCCGGCCTATCCGGGTGTGGATCGCCTGGAGCGCCACGCCCAAGATCTGACCGGCGTGCGCTTTCTCCGGCACCCGGATGAGCGTCGCTGGACCCGCCACCAAGCCTGGTCGGCCGACGAGCATCCCCTGCGCCAGGATTTCCCGATCGACGGGCGACGCGAGGGGCGCACCCCGGCCGATGTCGACTACCCCTTCACCCGTATCCAGGGCAGCGGCGTCTACGAGATCCCGGTCGGACCCGTCCATGCCGGCATCATCGAGCCCGGACACTTCCGCTTCCAAGCCGCCGGCGAGGACGTCCTGCGTCTGGAGGAGCGGCTCGGCTATGTCCATCGCGGGATCGAGAAGCTCGCCGTCGGGCGCGATCCGCAGAGTCTGATGCGACTCGCCGGGCGCGTCTCGGGTGATTCGACCGTCGCCCACGCCTGGGCCGCCGCTCAGGCGATGGAACGCGCTGCCGGCTGCGAGCCGCCGCCGCGCGCGACGAGCCTGCGCGCCATCCTGGCCGAGCGCGAGCGTATCGCCAACCATCTCGGCGATATCGGCGCCATCTGCAATGATGTCGGTTTCGCTTTCGCCCACGTCCAATGCGCCCGGTTGCGCGAACAGTGGCAGCGCCGCAGCGCCGCGCTCTTCGGTCATCGCCTGATGATGAACACGCTGGTTCCCGGCGGCGTCGCCCAAGACCTCTCGGAGACGGCCTTCCGCGAGCTACGTCTGGACCATGCGGCTCTGCACAAGGCGATCGAGCCTCTTTTCGATATCGTCGATGATCATCCGTCGCTCGACGACCGGCTGATCGGCACCGGCATCCTCGCGCACGCCGACGCGCGCGCGCTCGGCTGTACCGGCTATGTGGGCAAGGCCAGCGGACTGACGTTCGATGTCCGTCGCGACAGCCCCTATGCGCCGTACGACCAGGTGACGGTCGACAGCCCGGAGGAGACCGCAGGCGACGTCGCCGCCCGGGTTCGGGTGCGCATGAAGGAGGTCCGCGCAAGTCTCTGGATGCTCGACCGCCTGCTCGATGCCCTGCCGGAGGGCGAGATCGCAGCACCCTTCGCGCTACCGGAGGAGGGCGCCATGGGCCTGGGACTGATCGAAGGCTGGCGCGGGGAAATCCTCTGCTTCGTGCGCTTCGCCTCAGAGGGCCGGATCGCCCGCTACTTCCCGCGCGACCCGAGCTGGTTCACCTGGCCGGCTCTGGAGCGCCTGATCCACGGCAACATCGTTCCCGACTTTCCGGTGTGCAATAAGTCGGTTAATGGGTCGTATGCGGGGGTGGATCTCTGAACCGCGCCACCCGACGACAGGCGCGGGTCGTTGCTCGGCTCGACCTCGCGGCCATCAACGAACGCCGGAGCGGGCGCGGTTCAGGATATTTAAAGCTTTTTTTCTGAACCGCGTCAGGCAGAGGGCTTATGGGTATCTTCGGCATCGCGGCTTCCGATTAACCTCTCGAATCACGACGAGACGCGGTTCAACATGTTCCGAATTCTTAAGCAATCCTTTCGCACCGGTGTCGTCACCGAGGCCGTGCCGGTCCACGACGATGCCGAGCTGGAACGGCTCGGCATCGAGGTGCGCCGACAGATCGATGCGCGCTTTGGCGGCAGCCTCGCCATCCGCCAGGTCGACGCGGGCTCCTGCAACGGCTGCGAGTTGGAGATCCATGCGCTCAACAACCCCTTTTACGATGTGGAGCGCTTCGGCATCCACTTCGTCGCCTCGCCCCGCCATGCCGATGCGCTGCTCGTCACCGGTCCGGTCTCGCGGCATATGGAGACCGCGCTGCGCCGCACTTGGCGCGCCACCCCGTCACCCAAATTCGTCATCGCTGCCGGCATCTGCGCCTGCGACGGCGGCGAGATCGGGGTCTCGTATGCCTCCTGCGGGGCGGTCGAGAACGTCATCCCGGTCGACATCAAGATCCCCGGCTGCCCGCTGACGCCGCTCGATCTGCTGACCGGACTGCTCGGCGCCTTGGCGAGCGATGACGACAAGCGCTGATCGGATCCGCCCGACTCGACCTAAACCGCGTCCAGAGCGAGATACTGATTTTCGAGTGGGCTCGCCGTTTGGTTCGTCCACAACCTTTTGCGGGCATGCGGTTTAAAACCATCCATTTTTTAATCTCTTAAACCGCGCCGGCTCCAGCGCTCGTCAAGTCTCCCGGGGCCAATCCCATCCAAAAACATCGCATACCGCGCGAGGCGCGGTTTAATTTCAATGATGGTGAGCATGATCGTTGCTGTCGGCCGGTGCGGCGTCGGTTGCGGAATGCACCTGTCCCGCTTGGGCGCCCGGTGTGAAGCGCGCCTGCCAGGTTTGTCCGTCCGGGAAGGTCAGTGAAACGACGGCCTTCATGTCCGGCTGTTTTTCGAACGCACCCTCGCCTGCGAGTCGGTTGGAATCGACCGGTTCGAGCGCGATCGTTGTCCGCCCGCCGCTCATCAAGATGACGTTGCCGCCGACGCCCTCGCTCGGCACGGGCGCGTCGCCGTGATCGGTGAGAAAGACGCTCACGGCGTTCTCGCCCAGCACCAGCTCGAAGTGATAAGGCCCGGCCATGCGCACCTGACCGCCGTTGGGGGACTCCATTGCGTCCAGGGTGGCGTCGTCATGGGCGAGAGCGAGTGTGGGAGCGGCGAGGGCGAGGGCGAGCAGGACGGTCGTCGTTGTCTTCATGGGTGCCTCCTTGGTTTTAAACCGCGCCCAGCACGGTCTAAGATGTCTTTGGATGGGGTCGGTGACGAGCCGGCGCGTCGAATCGGCGCCCGAGGACGCGATTGCTGTCAGATCGCCCGACCGGCCCGGATTCGAGAAATCGCCCCCAATTCTCCGTCGCGGCGCTGACTCCCTCCTGACTGCATCATGACAATCGCGTCATCCTTGTCGCCGCACAAGGTTTCGAGCGGGTTAACCTAAATCCGGCATTTGGAAACGCAAAGGCGCAAAGGACGCAAAGGTCTTCAGTGCCTTGGTTCAATGACGCTATTCACCCATAGGGTGAACGTCGTGCGCATTGCAGTTTCTTGTTTTCGTTGCGTCCTTTGTGCCTTTGCGTTTTAACTGCTCTTTTTAGGGTTAAGGAACTCGCACCCGCACCCGCGCCAGCACACGCGCACGTCGGTCGAGGGCAACGAGAAGAAGAGGGGGGGAGCGATGAAGATCCTGATCGTCGAGGACGAGCCCAAGACGGGCGATTATCTGCGCCAGGGACTGACCGAGGCGGGCTTCGTCGTCGACCTGGCGCGCGACGGCTTCGACGGTCTGCATCTGGCCGCCGGCGGGGACTATGACCTGGTGATCCTCGACGTCATGCTGCCGGGTCTCGACGGCTGGCAAGTCCTCTGCGGCGTGCGGCGCAAGGATGCGGACCTACCCGTGCTGTTCCTCACGGCGCGCGACCAGGTGGACGACCGTGTGAAGGGCCTGGAGCTCGGTGCCGACGACTATCTGATCAAGCCCTTTGCCTTCGCCGAGCTGTTGGCGCGGGTGCGGACCCTCTTGCGGCGCGGCCGGGCGGCGAGCGAGCCGACCGTCCTGCGCGTGGCCGATCTGGAGCTGGACCTGTTGCGCCGTCGCGTGCTGCGCGGCGGTCGCCGGATCGAGCTGACGGCCAAGGAATATGCCCTGCTGGAATTGTTCATGCGCCGTCGCGGGGAGGTCTTGCCGCGTTCGCTCATCGCCTCCTCGGTGTGGGACATGAACTTCGACAGCGATACCAACGTGGTCGATGTCGCCGTCCGCCGGCTGCGTCTGAAGGTCGACGAGGGATTCGAGCCCCGTTTGATCCAGACTGTGCGCGGCATGGGCTACGTGCTGGAGACGCCGCAGTGATGGCGCCTTCTCTCACCGTCCGGTTGAGCCTCTTATTCGCGGTCTCGACCGTGGCCCTGCTGCTCGGCCTGGGATGGACCTTGGAGCGCGCGGTCGCGCTGCATTTCCGCGAGCTCGATCACCACGAGATCGCCGGCAAGCTCGCCCTGGTGCGCAACCTGCTCGGCAAGGCCACGACCCCCGCGGCACTGGCGAGCCTGCCCGCGGACTTGGATGCCGCGCTGGTCGGCCATCCGGGATTGGCGCTGCGTGTCCGGGCGCCCGACGGCAGTTTCCGCTTCGTCAGTGCGCGCGGGCAGCTTCCTCCCGAGACCGCGTCGGCGCGCAGCGGTCCGGGGGACCCGGACGACATCCTCTGGGTCCGCTGGGACGATGGCGCGCGCGCTTTTCGCGGGCTGATCGCCCGCGTTCCTGTCGGGGTGCCTGCGCAGACGCGGGACGCGACGACGGCTGGAATTGCCGAGCCGCCGCCCGATACTGTCGACATCGGCCTCGACATCAGCCATCACCAAGCCTTCATGGCCGAATTTCGGCGCATCCTGGTGCTGGCCATGCTGCTGGCCGCGGCGGCTGCCGCCGCCTTGGGGTGGGCCGTCACGCACGCCGGCCTGCGCCCGCTGCGACGCATCACGGCCTTGGCCGCGGACCTGGATGCGAGCCGGCTCGGTGCACGCCTGCCCGAGACCCGGGTGCCGGCCGAGATCAAGTCGTTGGTGGTCGCCTTCAACGCCATGCTCGCGCGGCTGCAGGACAGCTTCCAGCGCCTGTCGGACGTCTCCGCGGACATCGCCCACGAGCTGCGTACACCCATCTCCAATCTCACGCTCCAGACCCAGGTCGCGCTCAACGCCGCACGCGATGCCGAGCAGTATCGCGAGGTGCTGTATTCCAGCCTCGAAGAGTACGAGCGCATGGGCCAGATGATCGGCGACATGCTCTTCCTCGCCCGGGCGGACCACGGCCTGCTGCACCCGACCGCCGAAGCCCTGGACCTCGCAACCCAGGTGCGAGACCTGTTCGACTATTTCGATGCCTGGGCCGAGGAGCGCGGCGTCACGCTCGTCTTGACCGGCGCCGCTTGCGCGCAGGCCGACCCTTTGATGTTGCGTCGGGCCTTGAGCAACCTGCTGAGCAACGCCATCCGCCATACAGGTGCGGGGCAGCCGGTGCGCGTGCAACTCGAAGACGACGGGCGTCACGCGCGGATCCTCGTCGAGAACCCCGGGCCACCCATCCCGCCGGAACAGGCGGCACGTCTCTTCGAGCGCTTCTACCGCGCCGATGCGTCCCGCGGCCGTCGGGGCGACACGGCAGGATCCGGCACCGGGCTCGGTCTGGCCATCGTCAAGTCCATCGTCGAGGCTCACGGCGGTGCCGTCGAGGCGAGCTCCCGCGCGGGCTGGACACGATTTACCGTGATGTTGCCCGTCGCACGCCTGCGCTTCGCCGAGACGGCGCCGGCCCCCGGAAAATTAACGTGAAGGGGGTCGCCAGGGGCATGACGGTTCGCGCACGCTGGTATGCCGTCGCGCGTTCGGAAAACGGCAGCGCGATGAGAAAACAAGCCATGAACACCTTCATCGTCAGAGCCCAAGGTGTTGCGTTAGGTCCCTGCCCCTGTTGCTGTCGTCGAATATCCACGATCCGCACGTGTTCCGCCGGAGATTCATCATCCCGAACCGCGCGGCCACGGGCTCCCCCTTCTTCACCGAGTTGCGTACACTGCCGCCCGAGCTGCCGGTACAAGGTTGGGCTCGCATTCTCACGAATCCCAGCCCGGCTCCGCACCCCCGCGCTCCGTGAATCCAACAGGGAAGCTCATACGGGCATGAACAAGAAGGCGCTGACCGAAGCAGACATTCGCACCAAGTTCATTACGCCCGCGCTGGTCGGTGCGAACGGGGACAAGTGGGACCTCCTGACTCAGGTGCGCGAGGAGGTCTACTTCACCAGAGGCCGGGTCATCGTTCGCGGGAAGACGGTGAAGCGTGGCGTAGCCAGACGCGCCGACTACATCCTCGTCTATAGGCCCAACATCCCGCTCGCCCTTATCGAGGCGAAGGACAACAACCACGCCGCCGGCGACGGTATGCAGCAGGCGCTGGACTGCGCGGAAACCCTCGATATCCCCTTTGTCTACAGCTCCAACGGCGACGCCTTTCTGGAGCACGACCGCACGGTGTCCACCGGGCCCGTGACCCGCGAAATCCCCCTCGACCAATTCCCCACCCCGGCCGAGCTCTGGGCGCGCTACTGCAAGGCCAAGGGGTTGGTCGCGGAAGAGCAGGCCGTCGCGGTCCAAGACTACTTCGACGACGGCTCCGGCAAGGCACCCCGCTATTACCAGCGCATCGCCATCAACCGCACCGTGGAGGCCATTGCCCGCGGCGCGAGCCGCATCCTGTTGGTCATGGCCACGGGTACGGGTACGGGCAAGACCTACACCGCCTTTCAGATTATCTGGCGGCTGTGGCGGTCAGGCGCCAAGAAACGCATCCTCTTTTTGGTGGACCGCAACATCCTGGCCGACCAGACCAAGACCAACGACTTCAAGCCGTTCGGTCAAGCCATGACCAAGATTACCAACCGCACGGTGGACAAGGCATTCGAGATCTATCTCTGCCTCTATCAAGCGGTGACCGGGACCGAGGAAGAGCAAAACATTTACACGCAGTTCTCCCCGGATTTCTTCGATCTGGTCTTCGTGGACGAGTGTCATCGGGGCAGTGCCGCGGACGATGCCGCCTGGCGCAAGGTGCTCGACTACTTCTCCACGGCGACCCAGATCGGGATGACGGCGACCCCCAAGGAGACCAAAGATGTCTCGAACATCGACTACTTCGGCGAGCCCATCTACACCTACTCGTTGCGGCAGGGCATCTCGGATGGCTTTCTCGCGCCCTACAAGGTTGTCCGCATCGGGCTTGATCGGGATCTCGACGGCTGGCGCCCGGAATCCGGGCAAACCGACAGGTTCGGTCATGCCATCGAGGACCGCGAATACAACGACAGCGACTACGACAAGAACCTCGTCCTCGACCAACGTACCACCCTGGTCGCCGCCAAGATCACCGAGTTCCTGAAGGCGACCGATCGCTTCGCCAAGACCATCGTCTTCTGCCAGAACATCGACCATGCGGAGCGCATGCGTCAGGCCCTGGTCAACGCCAACCCGGACCTGGCCGCGGCCAACAGCAAGTACATCATGCGCATCACCGGCGACAACGACGAGGGCAAGGCCCAACTCGACAACTTCATCGACCCGGAATCCACCTTTCCGGTCATCGCCGTGACCTCCCAGCTCATGTCCACCGGTGTGGATGCCCAGACCTGCCACCTGATCGTGCTCGACAAACGCATCAACTCCATGACCGAGTTCAAGCAGATCATCGGCCGCGGCACCCGCATCAACGAGGACTACAACAAGCTGTATTTCACCATCATGGATTTCCGCCGGGCGACCGCGCTGTTCGCCGATCCGGACTTCGACGGCGATCCCGTGCAGATCTACGAGCCAGGTCCCGATCAGCCGCCCATCCCGCCGGACGATGAGCCGCAGGAAGGGGAAGGAGAGGCCGGCGGGGAGGGCGACGCTGATCCGTTCGGCGGCAATCAAGACCCGTCCGGCCCCGGCGTCACGCGCTACTACGTGGACGACGTCGAGGTCCGTGTCGTCACGGAGCGGGTGCAGTACCTGGATGCGGACGGCAAGCTCATCACCGAGTCCTTGCGGGACTACTCCCGCAAGACCCTGCGCAAGACCTACGCCTCCCTGGACGCCTTCCTCAACGCCTGGAACGACGCCGACCGCAAGCAGGTCATCCTGGATGAGCTTGCCACCCAAGGCGTGTTTCTCGACGAGCTGGCCGAGCAGGTCGGCCGCGACTACGACGCCTTCGATCTCGTCTGCCACGTCGCCTTCGACCAACCGCCCCTGACGCGACAGGAACGGGCCGAGAAGGTGCGCAAACGCAACGTCTTCGGCACCTATGGCGACCAGGCCCGCGCCGTACTCGATGCCCTGCTCCAGAAATACGCCGATGCCGGCATCCGCAGTGTCGAGTCCCTGGACATCCTCAAGGTCGACCCGCTGCCCACCCTGGGCACCCCCGTGGAGATCGTCAAACTCTTCGGCGGCAAGAGCAAGTATTTGGCGGCGGTGCGGACGTTGGAGAACGCGCTTTATTTGGCTGCAGCCTAATAAGGATGAAGGATGAAGGATGAAGGATGAAATCCGAGTTCAATTCTCCTTCATTCTTCATCCTTCATACTTCAAAAAGGTGTTTGAAGATGACTGACGCTGAGGACTTGCGGGGTCGGACGAAGGCGTTTGCGCTGCGGGTGATTGTCATGTATTCCGCCTTGTCGAGGCGTGATCCGGCGCAGGTGTTGGGGCGCCAGGTCTTGCGCTCCGCGACATCCGTAGGTGCCAATTATCGGGAGGCGCAACGTGGGCGCTCCAAGGCCGAGTTCATTGCCAAGATTGGAGACTGCCTCAAAGAGCTAGACGAAACCGCGTATTGGTTAGCGCTTCTCGAAGAAGCGGCCATCGTTCCTGCTGCAAAACTCGTGGCTCTCCGGGACGAATGCAATCAACTCCTCGCCATCTTCACCGCAATCTCAAAGAAAGCAAAGGGTTAAGGGTTAATTATGAAGTATGAAGTATGGAGGATGAACTAAGAGTCAACCCCGAACTTCATCCTCCCCATCATCCTTCATAATTCAACCTTCAACCTTTCCCCATCAACCTTCATCCTTCATCCCCATGCCGAATGTTTCGAATCTCGTCAAAACCATCCAGGACATCATGCGCAAGGACGCCGGCACCTACGGCGACGCCCAGCGGCTTGAACAACTCGGCTGGATGTTCTTCCTCAAGATCTTCGACGACCGTGAGAAGGAGCTGGAACTGCTGCGCGACGACTACCGCTCGCCGCTACCCGAGCGGCTGCGCTGGTCCAGTTGGGCGGCGGACGACGAGGGCATCACCGGCGACGCACTGCTCGACTTCGTCAACAACAGCCTGCTGCCGAGGCTCAAGGCCCTGACCGGTGGCGGAGACAAGATCGCCGGGCTCATCCGCATGAGCTTCGAGGATGCCAATAACTACATGAAGAACGGCACCTTGATGCGCCAGGTGATCAACAAGATCAACGGCATCGACTTCAACGCCTCCGATGACCGGCACCTGTTCGGCGACATCTACGAGAAGCTGCTGAAGGATCTGCAGTCCGCCGGCAACGCCGGCGAGTTCTACACCCCACGCGCCGTCACCCAGTTCATCGTCGAGCAGGTCAATCCCCGCCTCGGCGAGACCATCCTCGACCCCGCCTGCGGCACCGGCGGCTTTCTCGTCTGCACCATCGAGCACCTGCGCAAACAGGCCAAGACCGAGGCCGACGAACGCAGCATCCAGGACTGCTTCGCCGGCATCGAGAAGAAGCACCTGCCGCATGTGCTGTGCATGACCAATCTGCTCCTGCACGGCATCGACGTGCCGTCCAACGTCCGCCACGACAACACCCTGGCTCGTCCCCTGCGCGACTGGGGGCCGAAGGAACGGGTGGATCTCATCGTCACCAATCCGCCCTTCGGCGGCATGGAGGAGGACGGCATCGAGGCCAACTTCCCCGCCGAGTTCCGCACCCGCGAGACCGCCGACCTCTTTCTCGTACTGCTGATGAAGATCCTCAAGCCCGGTGGCCGCGCCGGACTCGTGCTGCCCGACGGCACCCTCTTCGGCGAAGGTGTGAAGACCCGCATCAAGGAAGCGCTGCTCACCGACTGCAACCTCCACACCATCGTTCGCCTGCCCAACGGTGTCTTCAATCCCTATACCGGCATCCGTACCAACCTGCTCTTCTTCACCAAAGGTGCGCCAACCACCCACGTCTGGTACTACGAGCACCCCTATCCGCCCGGCGCCAAGAGCTACAACAAGGGCAAACCCATCCGGATCGAAGAGTTCGAGGCCGAGCGCGCCTGGTGGGGCGACGAGCAGGACGGCTTCAAGTCCCGCGTGGAAAACGAGCAGGCCTGGCGCGTCTCTATCGACACCATCAAGGCCGGCAACTTCAACCTCGACCTCAAGAACCCGCACAATTCGGACACCGGCCCCGGCGACGTTGACCACCTGCTGCCCGAATACGAAAAGCTCCTCGCCCAGATCGCCGAGACGCGGGCGGCGCTGAGGCGGGAGTTGGAGCGGGCGCTCTGCGGTAAGGATGAAGGTTGAAGGTTGAAGGATGAAATCCGATCTCGCTGCCTCTTCAACCTTCGTCCTTCAACCTTCATCCTTCAACTCATGGAGGCCCTGACGCGATGAACATCCAGGAACTAGCCGACTATCGCGACCTGCTCGGGGACATCAAGGCCCGTGTCCGCCAGGCCCAGCACCGCGCGGCCCTGTCCGCCAATGCCGAGATGATCCGCCTCTATTGGGATATCGGATGCCTGATCGCCGCGCGGCAGGAGCGGGAGGGTTGGGGGGCTGGGGTCATCCCGCGACTAGCCCTGGATCTGAAAAACGAGCTGCCTGAGCAGAAGGGATTTTCAGAACGGAACATCAAGCGGATGCTGCGATTTTTTCGCGAATACCCGAGGTTGCTGCATCCCGCTACCGGTTCAGTGCCGCCGCCTGCGGCACTTTTGCAGAGACTCGACGAGCATGCATCCGCAATTGTGCCGCAGCCTGCGGCACAATTGGGCTCCGCCGAGGCTGACACCGACACGGGCGCAATGCCTGCTGCGCTCGCCTTCGGAATCCCCTGGTTCCATCACGTCATACTCATTGAAAAGATCAAGGATCCGCCGACCCGTCTCTGGTATGCCCGACAGACCCTGGACCAGGGCTGGAGCCGCGAGACGCTGACGGTTCAGATCAAGCAGCGGGCGCACGAGCGTCAAGGCGCCGCCGTGACCAACTTCGCGAGAACATTGCCGAAGATTCATGCCGGCATCGCTCAAGGCTTACTGAAAGACCCCTACCTCTTCGACTTCCTGACGCTGGAAGAGCCTTTCCATGAGCGCGAGCTCGAAACCGGCCTGCTTGCACACATCCAGACCTTTCTGATCGAGCTCGGACGCGGCTTCGCCTTCGTCGGCCGCCAGTATCGGCTGGATGTCAGCGACCGCGAGTTCTATCTCGACCTGCTGTTCTATCACCTCCACCTGCGCTGCTTCGTCGTGGTCGATCTCAAGAAGGGTGATTTCAAGCCCGAATATGCGGGGAAGATGAATTTCTACTGCTCGGTCGTCGATGACCAAGTCCGCCACGAAGATGACGCGCCAACGATCGGACTTATCCTGTGCCAGACGAAAGACCGCATCCTCGCGGAATATGCCCTGCGCGACATCAATAAGCCGATTGGCGTTGCTGACTATGAATTGACTCGGGCGCTGCCGGCGGAATTGGAAAGTAGCTTGCCGAGTATCGAGGATATTGAGGCGGAACTTTCTTTAAGTATGAAGGATGAAGGTTGAAGTATGAACTCAGACCGCGCTGCCCTTTCAAATCTTATCCTTCGACCCTCATCCTTATCCCCCCCTCTTTCATCCCTTATCCTTCAAACGTTCTTCCAGAAGTTCGACATCTTCGTTAACACTCCCCATGCGGTTGCGAAGATGCGGGAGCTGGTGCTGAACCTGGCAGTTACAGGAAGACTGTCAGAAAACACGGATGCGTGGACCGAATCGCCACTCGGAGAAGTCTCGCGGCTTCGCCGTGGTTACGATTTGCCAAAACAATATCGCAAACAGGGATCTGTTCCAATCTTCGCGGCGAACGGTACTGTCGGATTTCATGAAATCCACATGGTGAAGGGGCCTGGCGTTGTGACCGGGCGAAGCGGAAGCATTGGAAAGGTTCACTTCGTTTACGAAGATTTCTGGCCGTTAAACACTGCTCTCTACGTCGAAGATTTTTTTGGCAATTATCCTCAGTTCATAAGCCTGCTCCTTCGATCTCTTCACCTTGACCGTTTCAGCACTGCGACCGCAGTACCGACACTCAATCGGAACGTCGTGCACAAAGAGATCGTGAAAGTTCCACCCCTCGCCGAGCAGAAACGGATCGTGGCGAAGGTGGATGAGTTGATGGCGTTGTGTGATCGGCTG
Organism: Thiocapsa rosea; assembly: GCF_003634315.1. Classification (NCBI taxonomy): domain Bacteria; kingdom Pseudomonadati; phylum Pseudomonadota; class Gammaproteobacteria; order Chromatiales; family Chromatiaceae; genus Thiocapsa; species Thiocapsa rosea. The sequence continues at coordinate 439,936 of NZ_RBXL01000001.1, read as the reverse complement.
GAGGCGCAGCAGCAGGAACGGGAGACGCGGCACGCCGCGCTCGCCCGCGCGTCGCTGGCCCGTTTTGCCGATGCGCCCACCCCGGCCAACCTCGATTTCCTCTTCCATTCATCCTTCAGCATTAAACCTTCAGACTTACGAAAATCCATCCTCACCCTCGCCGTCCAAGGCAAACTCGTTCCCCAAGACCCCAGCGACATCGCTGTGGAAGATTCGGTCATAGCTGCGCGAAAGAAAGCGGCCTTGACGGATCGCGTGTTAACCGAGTTGGCATCTGATGAAACTCCCTTTGAAGCGCCAGAATCTTGGCGCTGGGTCACGGTTGCGGATGTTGCGGACACTCGGCTCGGAAAAATGCTCGATAAAGAAAAGAACCGAGGAGAAGAGCACCCTTATCTGCGCAACACGAACGTGCATTGGTTTCGCTTTGAGCTCGGAAGCATCAAAACGATGCTCTTCGAGTTTTCAGAACTGGGCGAGTATCGTGTCGAGCCGGGAGACGTGATGATCTGCGAGGGAGGGCACGGGATTGCCCGTTCCGCAGTTTGGAATGGGCAGCTTTCCGGCGTCATGTTTCAGAAAGCGCTCCATCGTGTGCGGCCACTGTCCTGCTTGAACGGGCACTTCCTCACATTCTGCCTTTGGGTCTATGAGCGGGATGGAGTTCTTCAGCGGTATTACACTGGAGCTGGTATCCCGCATTTTACGGGCAAAGCTCTTGCCAAGGTCACCTTTCCACTACCACCCCTCGCCGAACAACGCCGGATCGTGGCTAAAGTGGAGCAACTGATGGCCTTGGTGGACGCGTTGGAAACGCAGCTCGCCGCCTCCCGCGCTACCGCCGCGAATCTCCTTTCCGCCCTCGTCTCCGAACTCACCGCTCAGGTCTGATCGATGCCGATTCGTCCACAACCACACTTTGATCACGAAGGCACCCTTGAAGAGCTCGCGGGCTTCGGCAAGAACAGCCGCTTCGACGTGGTCATCGACAATGAGGATTTCGCGGACATTCAAGTCATCTGCAAACGGGGCACGGATGATGACGTGAGCGACAACAGTATGCCTCGGTTTCAGGCTGGCCACGCGTTCCGGTGACCTTGCCTACCGCGCATCGACCAACCGCAGCACCGGCGCCTGCCCCCAGCGCAGGAACATGACCGGGGTCAGCAGGGTATCGAGCAGCGTCGAAGAGATGAGTCCGCCGAAGATGACGACGGCGACGGGGTAGAGGATCTCTTTGCCGGGCGCCTCGGGGCTCAGCAGCAGTGGTAGGAGCGCGAGGATGGTGGTCAGCGCCGTCATCAGCACCGGGGTCAATCGGTCCAGGCTACCTTCGATGACGGTGGCGGGGCCGAAGGGGCGGCCCTCCAGCGTCATTAGATCCAGATAGCGGTCGATCTTGAGGATGCCGTTGCGCGTGGCGATGCCGGCGAGCGTGATGAAGCCGACCAGGCTGGCGACCGAGAGTGTCTGACCCGCGAGCTGCAGCGCGATGACGCTGCCGACCAGCGCGAGCGGCACGTTGGCCAGAATCATCAGGGACAGGGCGGTCGAGCGATAGCGGCTGTAGAGGACCAGAAAGATCAGTGTCAACGACACCAGCGACAGCAGACCGATCAGCCGGGTGGCCTGCTCTTGGGCCTGAAACTGGCCCTCCAGGCTCAGGAAATAGCCCTCGGGCAGCGGCAGCTCGGCCATCGTTCGGCGCACCTCGGGGATCAGGTTGGCGAGGTTGGTGCCGTCGCTGTTGGCGGAGACGACGATGCGGCGCCGGCCGTTGTCGCGGCTGACCTGATTCGGCCCGTCGGTCTCCTCCACGTCGGCGACGAGGCGCAGCGGGACGTGGCCGCCGGGGGTTTCGATCAAGAGTGCGCGCAGTCCCTCGGGGGTGCGGTCGGCGTCGTCGACACGCAACACCACGCCGATGCGGCGGTTGTCCTCGATGATCTGGGCGACCTCCTTGCCGCCAACCAGGGTGGCGAGCGCATCGTTCACCGCCGCCGGGGTGATGCCGTAGGCGGCGGCGCGGGCATAGTCGACACGCACCTGTGCCTGGGGGATGCGCACCTGTCGCTCGATCTGCAGATCCACCAGGCCGGGGGTGTCGGCAAGTCCTTGGCGTAAGGCCTCGGCGAGCGCGCGCAGGGTGTCCAGATCATCGCCGAAGACCTTGATCGCGATCTGGGCGCGAATGCCCGAGAGCAGATGGTCGAGCCGATGAGCGATCGGCTGGCCCAGGCTGACTGCGGCCGGCAGCGGAGCGAGCCTGGCGCGGAGATCGGCGAGGATCTCTTCGCGTCCGCGCTCCCCGGTCGCACCGGTCGCGGGGACCAGATCCACGTCGATCTCGGAGTAATGCACGCCCTCGGCATGCTCGTCCAGCTCGGCGCGACCGGTGCGCCGGCCGGTCTTGACCACCTCCGGCACCTGTCGGATCAGCGCCTCGGCAAGGGTTCCGACCCGGTTGGATTCGGCGAGCGAGCTGCCCGGGTTGAGCAGGACATTGATTGTCAGGGTGCCCTCGTTGAAGGCGGGTAGAAAGGTCCGCGGAAAGAAGGGCACCGAGGCGGCGGCAATCGCGACCGCCAGCACGGCGGCCCCGAGCAGGAGCCGGGAATGCCGGAACGACCACCCGAGCAGGCGCCGATCCGCCGCCTTGAGTACGCGCACCAGCGCCCCGTCGCCGCGATCCATCAGCCGCGCACGCGGCAGCAGCCAGGAGCAGAGCACCGGGGTCAGGGTGATGGAGACCAGGGTACTGGCGAGGATCGCGACGATATAGGCAATGCCCAAGGGCACGAACAGCCGGCCCTCGATGCCGGGCAGGGCAAACAGGGGCACGAAGACCAGGACGATGATCAGGGTCGAGTACAGGATTGCCGAGCGCACCTCGAGGGTCGCATCGGCGACGATCTTGAGCATGGCGAGTGTGTCCGCGCCCGCGCGCCCGTTCGGCCCGTCATGCGCCGTCTTCGCCCGCCATTCGCGCAGGCGCCGCAGCACGTTCTCGACCCCGACCACGGCGTCGTCCACCAGCTCGCCGATGGCGATGGCCAGCCCGCCCAGGGTCATGGTGTTGACCGAGAGCCCCATCCAATGGAAGACCAGCGCGGTGACCAGCAGCGCGACCGGCAGCGCGGTCAGCGAGATGAAGGTGGTGCGTAGGTTGAGCAGGAAGAGCAGAAGCACGACGGCGACGATGATCGCGGCATCCCGCAGCGCCTCCTGCACGTTGCCGACGGATGCCGCGATGAAATCGGCCTGCCGGAACAGGACCGCGTAATCCAGTGTCCCGGCGGGCAAGGTCTCCCAAAGCGTCTCCAGGGCGCGCTCCACCTCGCGCGTCAGGGTCAAGGTGTCCGCCTGCGGCTGCTTCTGGACCGACAGGATCACCGCCGGGCGACCCTCGAAGCTCGCGTCCCCGCGCTTGACCCGCGCACCCCAGCGCACCTCGGCCACTTGGCGAAGCAACACAGGCGCGCCCTCGCGCTGGGCGACGACGAGGTTGCGCAGATCGTCGAGCCGCGTGGTGCGGGCGAGATTGCGTATGAGGTATTCCTGCGCCTGACGTTCGAGAAAGCCGCCGCTGGTGTTGCGCGCGAAGCCCTGCACCGCGGTCTCGAGCTCGGCGAGCGTGATCTCCAGATCGCCGAGCATCCGCACATCCGGGACCACCTGCGCCTGGCGCACTTCGCCACCGATCGGAATGACCTGGGACACGCCCGGGAGCGTCAGCAGGCGCGGGCGCAGCACCCACTCGGCGAAATCGCGCACCGCCATCGGCGATGTTGTCTCGGTGCCGCCGGCCTTGCTGTCGGCCTCCGAGGCGAAGACCGCCACCAGCATGATCTCGCCCATGATCGAGGTCACCGGGCCCATGTGCGGGGTTACCCCCGGCGGTAGCTCCCCGCCGACCGTGGTGAGCCGCTCGGCGATCTGCTGGCGATTGCGGTAGAGGTCGCTGCCCCAGTCGAACTCGACATAGACGATCGACAGCCCGATGCCGGACACCGAGCGCACCCGCGTCACGCCGGGCAGACCCTTGACCGCTGCCTCGATCGGAAAGGTCACCAGTTGCTCGACCTCTTCCGGCGCCATGCCCTCGGCCTCGGTCATCAGGGTGACCGTCGGCTTGTCCAGCGCCGGGAAGACGTCGATCGGCAGGCCGAGCGCCTGGTAGCTGCCGTAACCGATCAGCACAAGGGCCGCGGCCAGGACCAGCAGCCGTTGCCGCAGACTGGTTTGGATGATCTGTCTGAACACGGGCGGGCCTCAGCGCACCTGACCGAGCAGCGCGGCGCCGTCGGAGACCACCCGGTCCCCGGCTGCGAGCCCGGCGGTCACCACGCTGTCGCCGGCACCCAGCGCCCGGACCCGGACGCGCTGCGGGCGGAAGTGCTCGGGCTGGACATGCACCCAGACCAGCTCGGCGCCGTCCGGGCCGCGCTGGACCGCGGCGCTCGGGATGCGCAGACCCGTGCTGCCGTGGAACATGGTGGCGACCACCGTCAATGGTTGGCGCACGACGAGCTGGTCGGGTGGCCGGGAGGTACCGGGCTTCTCCCCCGGCGGGTCTGGCTCGATCCGGAATTGAATCGGCAGGGCATGGCCGCGCAGCTCGTAGCCGCTGCCGATCGGTGTCAGGCGCAGCAGTCGGCCTTCGGTCGTGGTGGCGCTGGCCGAGGTGAAGTGGGTCGCATGGTCGGTGTCGTAGAGCAGGGCCTCGACGAGCAGACGTTGCGGGTCCACGACCGTAAACAAGGTCTCGCCGCCGGCCACGATCTGGCCCGGCGAGGCGTTGCGCAAGGCCAGCACGCCGCCGACCGCGGCGGTCAGCGGCATCCGCGCGCTGAAGCTGTCGGCGATCGCCCGGCGACGGGCGGTCAGGCTCATGTGCTCGGTCTCGGTCTCTTCCAGCTCCTGGCGCGGGGCGTTGTCGCCGAGCTGGCGCAGGCGGATCAGGTTGCGGGCGAGGTTCTCGATGCGTCCGTCGAGTTCGGCCATCTCCGCCTGCAGATCGGTGCTGTCCACCGCGTCGAGAATCGGCACCAGATAGGCCAGCACCTGACCCTCTCGGATCGAGGCTCCGAGCAGCGGCAGACCATCCTCCGGCAGCTCGATGCGGCCCCGCAGCGGCGCCTGCACCAGCGCACTGGCGTTCGGATCCGGGATCACATGGCCGGACAGGGTGAAGGTGTCCGGCCACTCGCCGGGCTCGGCGGGAGCGGTGCGGATGCCGAGCAGCCGTTGGGTCGGTTTCGGCACGAACAGGGTACCGTCCGGCAGGCGCGCGGCGGCCTGGCCGGCGGCCGACGGACCGGGCGCCGGATCGGGTGTGCCATGGTCGTGTCCCTCGTGGGCGCGGACGGGTCCGACGGCGTCCAGCGCCAGCAGCGTCGTTGCGAGGAGCGCCAGCGTCATCATCGCGGCCGTGGTCGAGGAGGGTGAACCCTTCGGCGGGGTCCTTTGGCCTGATGGCTCGCCTGGTCCGCCGCGGTCCCGGTGGTCGCGCCACAGCAGCAGGGCCAGACTGCACAGGGCCAGCAGCACGACCGCCCCTTGCAGCAGCGGAACGGAGTCATACCAGGCAGGCGATCCGGCGGGAGGCTGGGCATCGATGCCTGGATCGTCCGGCACCTCCAGGGCCCCCAACAGCAGATCCGCCAGCGTCGGCGACTCGATCGTAAAGATCAGGTCATGGCGGCCCGGCTCCGCCAGCGGACCCGGATCGAGTCGGTAGACGCCCTCGCCCTCATGGGTCGCGGTGCCCTGCCAAGCCCCGCTCTCGACCTGCAGGACAGCGTCCTCGATCGGGCGGTTGGTCGCAAACTCATCCAGATAGACCGTCAGTGTCCCGTCTTCGAGTACGGCAACCAGCTCCAGATCCGCGGACTCGGCGCTGACCCGCGGCGCCAGGGTCGCGGTGACCGGTGCCGGCAACGGAGGGCCGTGGTCGTGGCCTTCGTGGGCGGAAACCTCGGTCGTGGTCAGGACAGACAGCACGGTCGCGAGCAGGATCGGGAGGTAGGCCGGGGTTCTCTGCATGTCGTTGTCTCGATGGGCTCCCGAGTCGATGCTGACGAGCAAATCATTTCGGCCACTTCCCCTCGATAGAGGGGGGCGGGGTCGGGGGTCTGCAAGGTGACTGCCGAACCGTCACGCTCCCCGTTGTCTCCGAGAGGCGTAGCCCGCGGGGGAGACCACCGGAGTGCATGGTGGTCGATGTCTCCAGTCAGGACGCTGACGGCGAGATGACAAGGTTGTCATTGAGGCACTGGATCCCTTCCGCCTATTCGTTTTGCCGTCGACCGAAAAACTCACGCCGCACGTTCTTTCCGTTCAGGTCTCGTTCAGGCTGTCTTACGTATTCTGCATCCAACGACGGGATACAGCAGATCTCGTCGCCATAAACCCCTGACGTGAAGGCAGGGCCGATTCGCCGGGAGATACGACAGTGTTCCGAATCTCGCCGAATCCACTCAACCCGTCCGATATGCTTGATCAACCGAAGAGGCTAAACCAATGACCAACACGACCTCCAAGCTCCTTCCCGCCGCTCTTGCTGCCATCCTTGTCACGCTCGGCGGGGTCGCATCCGCACAGACCAACTTCAATACCACGATCCAGGAGGGTCGCATCAATACCAACGATACCTCTCAGCGTGGTGCGTACAACGACAACGCGACCTATCAGGAAGGGAACGACAACGCGAACCGTACCAAGCAGCGCGGGAACGAGAATTGGAACCAGACCGGTCAGTTCGGCAGGATCAATTACAACGAGACCAGCCAAGGGCCTATGTCCGACCGCAGTTCCAAGCAGCGCGATCGTTAATCTGAAGGGCTGTCGAGCCGACACCCCGGCGCGGGTGTCGGCGGCCGGGTCTACTCAACGAATGGTGTCAGCATATGAAAACCTCGATCTTGTCGGTTGGTATCCTACTGTTTTCGCTTGTTCCCTTGGCGCAGGCCGATGCGGGGCGCGACCGGACGCAGGGTCCCTGTTACAGCGTCAATATCCAGAATGACCGTGTCAATCAATCGGATGTTCAGCAGGATTGCGAGATGAACTTTAGTCGAACGGTGCAGGCCGGAAAAGTGAATCGGACGACAACGATCCAAACCGGTGATGTGAACAACAACAAGGTTCGGCAGTATCAATATCAACATCCGCGATATCGGATTTCCGGGGATGGCGATTAGTCTTGGGTGTGGTCGCTGTTCGCGATAGGCGTCGCTCATAAACCCTGACACGTCGATGATCGCAGCGGTAGGGTGAACAAGCGTAGCGCAGTCCGCCAGCGTCGGCGCGGGGCTCGGTGGACTTCGCTCTCGCTCGTCCACCCTACACCGAGGATCATGCGACTGGCGGAATCGCATCGGCCGGGATGGCGGTCGACCTTTGCTGCGGTGAATCGGCCGAGCCTGTTTTTCAACCGAATAAGGTCAAATGAATGTCGAATTCAATCTCCAGACCAATCTCCGTTGTCGCGGTCATGCTGTCGGCTTGCCTGTGCGGTCCGGTCTTGGCGCAGGACAATACCAATACGTCCGTTCAGTCGGGTAAGGTCAACATCAATCACACCCGCCAATGCGGAGACATCAACGACAATGCCACTTATCAAGACGGCAAGGTCAATATCAACACGACCAGGCAGGGCGGCTGCAACGACCGAGGGAGCGGGAAGGGGCAAGCGGGCGGGGCGAAGGCCAATGGCACACACCCGGGTCAAGGACGCTCGGCGCTCGCCGCGCGGGCGCGATAGCACAACACGCGGTGCGCCGGATCGCTGGCGCTCGGGGCACACGACCGAGGTCGGCGCTTCGGGTTGGCGCCTGTCCCTTCTGGTTGACACGCCCGTGGGAGAGACCGATGAAGATCAAACGAATCAGTGCGAGAGGCATGGGCTCGGGGTTGCTTGGCCTGGCTGTTTTATCGATGAGCGTCGTGACGGGATGTGCCGTTGCGCAGACCCACACATCCGGCGGGTCGACGGCGGTGATCCAACAGAGCGGTGGAACCCGTCCGGTCGAGTCGCGGGTCACACGTTATCGCGATGGGCAGACGATCGTCACACAGGACGGCCGCAACACCGATGTCACCATTCAACGCGATAGCGCGGCTGCGGTCTCAGGCACCGATGGACCGCGTGCGACATCGCAGGTGGAACGCTTCGAGCGGTCTTCGAGCCGGGACGGCGTCAGCTCTCGGTTTCCCGCGACCCGGCGAGGTGTCGATGAGGTGCGGGAGACGTCCGTGTCGACTCAGGATGCATTCAAGACGCGGATGCTTGAGCGGATGCGCTGAATGGTGTTGCGCGTAGGATGGGTAGAGCGCAGCGAAACCCATCCTCCCCGCTCAGACACCCAATCCGAGTGGCGGCGCGGCGCGGCGTGGAAAAGATGGGTTTCGCTGCGCTCTACCCATCCTACGTTTTGGTTGTTTTTGAATCGTTCGTTGGGGCCTGACGGACGATCAGCGCCGGAGTGCTTGGGCGGTCGGGAAGTCGCCGGCCTTCGCGACTGTTTCCGGCGTGCCTTCGGCGACGACCCGACCGCCTGCGTCGCCTGCTTCCGGGCCTAGGTCGATGATCCAATCTGCTTCGGTCATAAGATCGACGTTGTGCTCGATGACCAGGACCGAGTGACCGGCGTCGACAAGTCGATGCAGGACGTTGAGTAGGCGTTCGACGTCTGCCATGTGCAGGCCGACGGTCGGCTCGTCGAGGACATAGAGCGTCGGGCGGGCTGCACCTTGATTCGTCGTCGATCGGGCCTTGGTCAGCTCGGTGACCAGCTTGATGCGCTGGGCCTCGCCGCCCGAGAGTGTGGGGCTGGGCTGACCGAGCTGCAAATAGCCGAGTCCGACATCCCGGAGCAGGGCGAGCGGGTGGTGAATGGCGCGGTGTGCGCGAAAGACATCCACCGCCTCGTCGACGCTCAAGCGCAGGACCTGACCGATGTCGAATCCCTGGTAGCGCACCTCGCGGGTCTCGCGATCGAAACGGCTGCCGCCGCAGACCTCGCAGGTCATGCGGACATCCGGCAGGAAGCTCATCTCCAGCTTTTGCACCCCCTGTCCCTCGCAGGCGCTGCAGCGCCCGCCGCTGGTGTTGAAGGAGAAGCGTGCCGGTCCCCAGCCGAGGATGCGGGCCTCCGAGGTGGCGGCGAAGAGGCGGCGGATCGGGTCCCAGAAGCCGACATAGGTGGCCGGGCAGGAGCGCGGTGTCTTGCCGATCGGCGTCTGGTCGACCTCCAGGACGCGCGCGAGGCCCTGCCATCCGGCCAGGCGTTTGCAACCGATCAGGGTGCCTTTGACGGGTCGCGAGCCTGTCTTGCCCTCCTGCGTGAGCAGGTTGCGCAGGCTCTTGACCAGGACCTCGCGCACCAGTGTCGACTTGCCCGATCCCGAGACGCCGGTGATGCAGACCAGCCGGGCGAGCGGGACGCGGACATCAATGTCCTGAAGGTTGTGCCGGCGTGCACCCGAGATCAGGAGCCCGTCGTCGCCCTTGCCGGTCGCGCGGACCGGCCGCGAACGTCCCCGCGCGCGGGCGAGACAGCGCCCGGTGACGGAGGCCGGATCCTGCATCAGCTCCAGCGCGGTGCCGCGGGCGATGATCTCGCCGCCACGCGAGCCGGCGCCCGGTCCCAGGTCGATGACCTCGTCGGCGCGACGGATGGTCTCCTCGTCGTGCTCGACGACCAGGATGGTGTTGCCCTTGGCCTGGAGCCGGTCGAGTCCGTTCAGGAGCAAGCGGTTGTCGCGCGGATGCAGGCCGATGGTCGGCTCATCGAGGATGTAGCAGACACCGCGCAGGTTGGAGCCGAGCTGGGCGGCGAGCCGGATGCGCTGGGCCTCGCCGCCGGAGAGCGTGGGCGCGGCCCGATCCAGGGTCAGATAGCCGAGCCCGACCTCGGCGAGAAAGGCGAGGCGCTCGCGCACCTCGGCAAGCAGGTCGTGGGCGATGGCGGTCTCGCGCGTGTCCAGGTGCAGGCCGGCGACGAAGGCCCCCGCCTGCTCCACGGTCAAAGCCGAGAGATCCGCGATGGAGCGCTCGCGAAAGCGCACCGCGAGCGCCTGCGGGTTGAGACGTGCGCCGCGACAGCTCGGGCAGGGCTGAGACTCGACCGCGTCGGCCTCCTGCCATTGATCCTCTTCGCCCGACTGCTCCCCGTCGAAGTCGCGAAGCTCCAGTCCGGTGCCGAAGCAGTCCCCGCACCAGCCCTGCTTCGAGTTGAAGCTGAAGAGCCGCGGGTCGGGCTCGGGCAGTGCAATCCCGCAGCTCGGGCAGGCGCGTCGGGTCGAGTAGGGCGTCTCGGTGCCCCAGGTCCCGTCGACGACATCCACGACGCGGATCGCGCCCTTGCCGAGATCCAGGGCCTGGTCCAGGAGTGTGAGCAGCGCGTTCTCCTGATCGGGTCGGATCGCGACCTCCCCGACCGGCAGGTCGATGCTGTGCTCGCGATAGCGGTCGAGCCGCGGCCAGTCGCGAGTCTCGACCGGTTCGTCGTCGACCCGCAGGACGAACCAGCCATGCCGGACGGCCCAGTCGGCCAACTCTTTGTAGATACCCTTGCGCGCGATCACCAACGGCGCCATGAGTGCGACGGTTTTGTCCCGGTGATCGCGCCCGATCCGCTCTAGGATGGCGTCTCGGCTCATCGGCTCGATCGGCACGGCGCAGGTCGGGCAGGTCTGGATCCCGAGCCGGACGTAGAGCAGACGCAGATAGTGGTGGATCTCGGTGAGTGTGCCGACCGTGCTCTTGGCGCCGCCGCGACTGGTGCGCTGCTCGATGGCGACGGTGGGTGGGATGCCGAGCACGGCATCGACATCCGGCCGCGCGGCGGGCTGGACGAACTGGCGGGCGTAGGCGTTCAGCGACTCCAAGAACCGACGCTGGCCCTCGGCAAAAAGGATGTCGAAGGCGAGCGTGCTCTTGCCGCTGCCCGAGACGCCGGTGATGACGGTGAAGCTGTCGCGCGCGATCGTGAGGGACAGATCCTTGAGGTTGTGCTCGCGGGCGTGGATGATCTGGATCCCCGCCTGGATCGGGGCGGCAGGCGGCAAATCTGTTGCCACGGAAGGACACGGAAGACACGGAAAAGGACTGTCTTCCACCGACCAGGCCAGTTGAGAGGATCCTCCCGAAAATGCTTCTTCGTTCCGTGTCTTTCCGTGTGTTTCCGTGGCAAAAACCATCTGGGCGTTTAGGATCCGCAGATGCTCGGCCAAGGCCCGCCCCGTATGTCTCGTCGCATGTGCCGCGACCTGCTCGGGCGTGCCGCAGCAGACCAGCTCGCCGCCCGCCTCGCCGCCTTCGGGTCCCAGGTCGATCAGCCAATCCGCCGCGCCGATCAGGTCGAGATTGTGCTCGATGACGAGGAGCGAATGCCCCTTGTCGAGCAGGCGCCGGAAGGCGTTCAGCAGGACCGCGACATCGGCGAAGTGCAGCCCTGTCGTCGGCTCGTCGAGCAGGAAGAGCAGACCGCCGTCGCGCGCCTTGCCCCGGCCTGATTTGGCGAGATGACCGGCGAGCTTGAGCCGCTGGGCCTCGCCGCCCGAGAGTGTGGGAACCGGCTGGCCGAGCCGCAGATAGCCGAGCCCGACCGCGAGCAAGGGCTCCAGCGCCCGTTTCAGATCGGCGTCCTCGGCGAAGCAGACAAGTGCCTCGGTCGCCGTCATCTCCAGCACGTCGGCGATCGAGCGTCCGGGCTCGCCGGGCCGGGCGCCGATCTCGACCTCCAGCACCGGCGCGCGATAGCGCCGGCCGTTGCAGTCCGGACAGCGCAGATAGACATCGGCGAGGAACTGCATCTCCAGATGCTCGTAGCCGTTGCCGCCGCAGGTCGGACAGCGTCCGGTGCCGCTGTTGAAGCTGAAGGTGCCGGCGGTGTAGCCGCGCTCCTTTGCCAGCGGCAGGGCGGCGAAGCGTTTGCGCAGCACGTCGAGCGCGCCGACATAGCTCGCCGGGTTCGAGCGCGAGGTCCGCCCGATGCTGGATTGATCGAGCAGCACGACATCGGCGATCAGGCTGTCTCCGTCGATCCCGGCGTGCTCGCCCGGCGGCTCGTCGGGATGGCCTTTGAGCTGGCAGAGTGCGTTGTAGATGACCTCCTGCACCAGGGTCGACTTGCCGGATCCCGAGACGCCCGTGATCACCGTCAGGCGGTGCAGCGGGATCTCGACATCGATCCCTTTGAGGTTGTGGGCGCGGGCGCCGCGGATGTGGATCCGCGGTCCGTCGGACGCCGGCGGATTGGCCGGGTGGCCGGCGGCGACCTGTCGCCGACCCGCCAGATAGTCGCCGGTGAGTGATCCGGCCGTGCGGATCAGGTCCTTCGGCGGCCCCTCGAAGAGGATGCGCCCGCCTTGCTCGCCGGGTCCGGGGCCGATGTCGATGATCCGGTCGGCGGCCCACATCACCTGCGGGTCGTGCTCGACGACCACCAGCGAGTTGCCCTGGTCGCGCAGGCGCCGAAGGATGGCCACGATCCGGTCCATGTCGCGCGGGTGCAGACCGATGCTGGGCTCGTCCAAGACGAACAGCGCGTTGACCAGTGTGCTGCCGAGCGCCGTGGTCAGGTTGATGCGTTGCACCTCGCCGCCCGAGAGGGTGCGCGATTGGCGGTCCAGGGTCAGATAGCCGAGTCCGACCTCGCAGAGATAGCGCAGGCGCGAGCGGATGCCGTCGATCAGCAGATCCAACGCCGGGTCCAGCGGCAGCGCGTCGCAGAAGTCGCGACAGGCGCTCAAGGGCAGACGCATCAGGTCGTGGATGCACAGACCGGGGAGTGCCTGCCAGGTCGCCTTGTCCATGCCGATGCGTCCGTGCCGGAAGCGGCGCTCGGGCGCCGGGGCTTGATGCATGAGCGCCTGATCGGCGAGCGCCTTGTCCCCGACCCGCCAGTCCAGCGCCTCGTCGGTGAGTCTGGCCCCGTCGCAGGCGGTGCAGACATCGTAGGCGCGGTAGCGCGAGAGCAGCACGCGCACATGCATCTTGTAGCTGCGCCCTTCGAGCCAGGCGAAGAAGCGGCGCAACCCGTACCAGACGCCGGCCTCCCACTCGCCGTCGCCCTCGATGATCCAGGCGCGGTCGGCATCGGTGAGGTCGCGCCAGGGCAGATCGGTCGGGATGCCGCGGCGGTGCGCGAAGCCCATCAGGTCTTCCTGGATCTCGGAATAGCTGTCGGACTGGATGGGTTTGATCGCGCCTTCGAGCAGCGATTTGGACGGGTCCGGGACGACGAGCGACCAGTCGATCCCGATGGTGCGTCCGAAACCCCGACAGGTCGGACAGGCGCCGACGGGCGAGTTGAAGGAGAAGCGGCTCGGTGTCGGATCCGCATAGGCGATGTCGCAGTCGGCGCAGTGCAGATCGGCCGAGAAGCGCCAGGGCGGGCCGGGTTGGCGATCGGCGTCGAGCGGGTAGACCCGAATGCGTCCGTGACCGCGGGCCAGCGCGGTCTCCAGCGCCTCGATGGCGCGACCGCGGTGCTCGGCGGTCAGACGCAGGCGGTCTTGAATCACCTCGATGGCGGTCGCGTCCTCGGATAGGATCCGAACATAGCCCTGCTGGGCGAGCAGTGTTTTGACTGCCTCGACATCCAGGGACGCGGGCACCGGCACGCCGAAGGCGATCGAGACATTTCGGTCAGCGGCCTCGGGGAGTCCGACCAGATACTCCCAAATCCCCTCGGGCGTATCGCGCCGAACCTCGCGACCGCACCCGCGGCAGAACAGCCGGGCAGTGCGCGCAAAGAGGAGCTTCAGGTGATCGTTCAGCTCCGTCATGGTGCCGACGGTCGAGCGCGAGGTGCGCACCGGATTGGTCTGGTCGATGGCGATCGCGGGCGGAATGCCCTCGATGCGGTCGGCGGCGGGTCGATCCATCCGATCGAGGAACTGACGCGCATAGGGCGAGAAGGTCTCGACATAGCGCCGCTGGCCCTCGGCATAGAGTGTGTCGAAGGCGAGCGAGGACTTGCCCGAGCCCGAGACCCCGGTCACGACGATCAGCGCGTTGAGCGGCAGGTCGAGATCGATGTCCTTGAGGTTGTTCTGGCGCACCCCGCGCAGACGGATCAGATCCCGTCGCAGACTTGGTTCTGGCATTGGCGTTTAAACCGCGCTCAGCGCGTGATGTGATGTTCTTGGATGGGATCGGCCCCGGCCGACTTGACGGCGGATGGAGTCGGCGCGGTTTAGCCGAAAGGCTCTCGACGGGTATCCGGATCGTCATGCGGGGCACGGGCCATCTCGGCGATCTCGCTGAAGGCGAAGATGCGGTTGCGTCCGGCGCGTTTGCTCGCATAGAGCGCCTCGTCGGCGCGCACCATGAGGTCGTCGACCTCCGTGGCCATGCTCGGATAGGTGGCATAGCCGATGCTCACGGTTGTGGTCACCGCGTCCTTTCCGGTGTCGATCAGGGTGCTGGCGACCATCATGCGTATCCGCTCGCCGGCCTCGTGCGCTGCCTGCTCCGTGGTATCCGGAAGGAGCAGGATGAACTCGTCGCCGCCGTAGCGCGCGACCAGATCCGCGCTGCGGATGCTCCGACGGATCCCCTCGGCGACGGCGCGGATGACCTGGTTGCCGACGCTGTGGCCATAGCGGTCGTTAACCTCTTTGAGGTTATCCGCGTCCACCATCATGACGCCGAAGGGGCGGTCGCGCAGAACGGCGGCCTGCTTATGGCGCGCGAGGGCGACCGAGAAGGCGCGCATGTTCGGCAGCCCGGTGAGTTCGTCGGTCTCCGAGAGGCGCTGCACGAAGGTGCGCGAAAAACTCATGTCCGAGGCGATCAGCGAGGTGACATAGGCGACCAAGGCGACGGGCGCAAACAGCAGCATCAGGCGGCTGAAGGTCGAATAGGCGAAGAGCTCGGTTCCCGCGGCCGTGTAAGCGGCGAAGAGATAGAAGCTGGCGATGAGGGCCACCTCGAGGAGTGTAATCAGCTTGCCGAGCGTGAGGGCGCTGAAGACGATGACCAGCAGGAAGAGGCTGATCAGCGGGCTGTCGACCTTGCCCGTGTGCCAAACCACGAAGGCCGTGAAGGCCAACATGGCCCAGGTTTCGATCGTGAGCTTCCAGCGTGCCGGTAGTGTGAACAGGTTCAGGTAACGAAAGCCCAGGATGAAGACGGCGAAGACCGCGATCGCGGCGGCGATGCCCAAGGTTTGCTCGACGGGTTCGTCCGGCAGCACCAGATAGACCAGCACGAGCACCAACAAGAGCCACTCGATCTCCGCCAGGGTTCGATTGAATCCCCGCAGCTCGATGGGGTCAGGCAAGGCGACATCCTTCTTCTTCATATCCGAAGGCCCCGGCGATGGCTCGTCTGGTTTTCTATCGTTGCAAGGCATGCATTCTAAGCCGATCCGGAGCGAGCCTTATCGGACGTACGGCACATTGCGTTCGACCGGTCTCGACTCTCGGGTCCGGACCTGCGTGGACGGGTCGAACGGCGGGCGGCGCACCGATTTCCCTGAAAACTCGATTGACATTTCGCATCGCAACGCGTGCGGTCGAGGCTTGTGCTTGACTCGGATGCCCCTAGCTTACGTTAGGCGGGAGAAGCGAGCCGACCGCTCGCCGAATCCCACCTTCCCAACCTGACCCGATCGAGGATTTATGCCCATGTCCATGCGTCTCTCCACCCTCGCCACCGCAGTTCTCCTTGGTGCCATGCTGGTCGCCGGCTCCCTCATGACCGCCCAAGCCGGCGAAGGTTGTACCAAGGACAAGAACAAGGACAGCGGGACCGCAACGGCCTTCCCGACCCAGATCCGGCAGCTCTAATCTCCGAACTGCGTCCGGTGCGATAAAAAGCCGGTCGGGGCGCGATCACTCTCGCCTAGACCGGCAACGTGGCCGAGACCCAGTTCAAAGATCTTTTTTGAGAATCGTTGAACCGCGTCGCTCCGGCATTCCAAAGTTGTCCCGACAGCGACACAAGCGACACCCCGCGCATACCCTCCCAAAACGCGGTTCAAGCTAGAACCGACCTCGTATGTATTTGAGCGCACGGCTGATCGGCAGCTCGATGTTCGACGGACCGTTGCGGATGATGAACAACTCTCGATTCTTGTCATCGTGCAGAAAGGCCGGCGTGTCCGCACGCTCGCACTCGACCGCTCCCACGCGCAGATCGTCCAAATCATAGAGATCGAAGCGCACGAACCGCGCATACTCGGCCCCGATATGGTGGTTCAGCAGGTTTTTGAAGTGCAGTCTGCACTTGTCCTCGTTCTCGAACTTGTCGGCCTCCAAGCCCAGTACAGCTCCGCTGTCCGATACCCCGAGCAACAGAATCCCGCCTTCCGAATTCAGGAAGGCCGCGACGGCCTTCAGCCAAGCCATCTCGATCTCCCGACCCGTGACCTTGCTGTGCAGGTTCATGCGCATGGTGGATTTGAACTCCAGATGCGTGCTTTCGCCCGAGGCGACCAGCTCGCGCAGATCATCCTCGGCGCGACGCCGGTCGATGCTGAGCTTGGGCATGTCGCGCAGTTGGCGATGGTACTTGCGCACCACGAGCGTCGTCATGGCCAGGCTGGCCATCAGGATGCCGAGCACGGTGAGGGCGACGATATGCCACCGGCTCTGGAGGATCGCGAGGGTCTCGGAGACAGGAAGGACAACGCCGGACCAGCCGCCCGAGAGGTCCTCGGTCAGTGGTCTGAAGCCGCCCCACCACTGAACCCCCGAGCTGTTGAAACGGATCAAACCCTGTGACGGTCGGCCCGCCAGGTTCCAGGCCGACACCGCGTCGAACGCCAAGGGGCCGCCGGGTGTGAGATGGGCCGAGAAGAAGCCGCTGGCCCGTTCCGGATCCGGCGTTCGTGCGTCGTCCTCGGGAACATAGACGCCGCCCGCACCGCTGAAGAGAAAACCGCGTCCTTCGGCGGCGACGGCATGTCGCTCGATGCTCTCGACGATGGTCTGGATGGTGACGTCCAAGGCGGTCACCCGCAGCTGTCCCGACTGCATCCAACCCAAAGATGCCGTGAGTCCGGGGACTTGGGTCGACTCGAAGACATAGGGTCGGGTCCAGAGCAGGGTGCCGGGTCGGTCGGCCGCCGCGCTGAACCAGGGGCGTGTGCGCGGGTCGTGCTCGCTTGCCTCGTCGCGCGTCTCCAGCGGACGCAGCTCGGCGTCCCAGCGGGTGACGCGCACCGGCTGTCCCGTCCCGGCTTCCTGCAGTCGGCTCATCCAACCGTCGCCGTCGCGGCGCAGAAAATACTCGGCCCCTTCGGCCGAGGCATCGATCGCGGCTGCGATCTGGCCCATGTGCGCGAGGATCGGGGTCAAGCGTTGATTCAAGGCGCCCTCGTCGGCCGGGGTCAGGCCGGCGGCGACAAGACCGTCGCGAATGATCAGGAGCTGCTGCTCGACCGGCACCAGGAGACCACGAACCTCGTCGCGAACCAGTGCGGTTGCGGCCTCGATGCGGCTTTCGGCCAGATCCTCCTTGATAAGGTTGATCAAGAGGATATTGATGGCCACCAAGAGACCGACGGTCAGGAGCACCAGCAACACGAGGTCGCGAAGCAGCCGCGAGCGGACTGGACCCGAGGAGGTCCGCAACAAGGAGAAGGGTGTCATGGGGGAGGCTTAGGAACGGCTCAAAAATAAGTAAAACAACTCGACATGCGATCGCGCGAAATCTCTCGCTGCTCTGGGTATAGTAACCCCACCCGCACGGGGTGATCTCGTGCTCAGGTCGTGCGGGACGCGGCGACGAGACATGTCGACCGATCCTCCAGGCAAAGAGACAGGAGATGCCGATGTCCGAGATTCATTACGACGCTCATCCCTCGATGTTGCGAATTCGTCCTTTTTCGACCCCATTGATGATCGTCCTGTTGCTGGCGGGGATCCTGTTCGCCGTGATGGGTCCGGCATTGATCCCGGTTCCACTGCCCGAGCCGCTCGATGAGCGGATCGTCAAGATCTCGGGCCTGGTCGTCGCCGGACTCGCCTTGCTGCAGCTGTGCATCTGGTGGTTGGCCACCCGCTCCGACCATCTCGTCATCCGCGACGACGAGCTGGTTTGGACCCATGGTCTTCTCAGCAAGAGCTACACCGAGATCAAGCTGTCTTCGGTGCGTACGGTGCGACTCCATCAAAGCCTCCTGCAACGCATCCTGAATGCCGGCGACATCAAGATCTACACCTCCGGGGACGATCCGGAACTCATCGTCCGCGGCCTGCCGAACCCGAGTCTTCTGCGCGAGCTCATCAAGCGCAACTGAACCGCGTCCACAGTCCATGATGCGGTTCGGGTCGGGTTGGGCGTCGAGGTTACCAACGACGTTGTCCCTGACGCGGTTCAGAATAAAAAATCAACATTCTGAACGGCGTCTCCCGTGTCTATGGTCGATCCACTAACCACTAACCACTAACCACTAACCACTAACGCGCCGGAGCAGGAACTGTGTGAGCAAGGCAACCGGCCGTCCGGTTGCGCCCTTCTCCTTGCCGCTCAGCCAGGAGGTTCCGGCGATATCCAGATGCGCCCAGCGATAGGCCTTGGTGTAGCGCGCGAGGAAGCAGGCAGCGGTGACGGCGCCGGCCTCGCGGCCGCCGACGTTGGCCATGTCGGCGAAGTTGGTGTCGAGCTGCTGCTGGTAGTCGTCCCACAAGGGCATGCGCCAGGCGCGATCGGCGGCGGCTTGGCCGGCCGCGAGGATCTCCTCGGCGAGATGATCATCCGTGGTAAAGAGGCCGGAGGCATGTTTGCCGAGTGCGATCACGCAGGCGCCGGTCAGCGTGGCCAGATCGATCACCAGCTCAGGGTCGAAGCGCTCGCTGTAGGTGAGCGCGTCGCAGAGGATGAGTCGGCCCTCCGCATCCGTGTTGAGGACCTCGATGGTCTGTCCGGACATGCTGGTCACGATGTCGCCGGGTTTGTTGGCGTCGCCGTCGGGCATGTTCTCGGAGGATGGAACGACGCCGACGAGGTTGATCGGCATGCCCAGCTCACAGGCGGCGAGCATGGTCCCGAAGACACCCGCGCCTCCGCACATGTCGTACTTCATCTCGTCCATGTCGGCAGCGGGCTTGATGGAGATGCCGCCGGTGTCGAAGGTCAGGCCCTTGCCGACCAGGACGACCGGCTTGGCGTCGGGCTCGCCGCCGCGGTAGTGCATGACGATCAGCTTGGCCGGCTGGCGGCTCCCGCGCGAGACCGAGAGGAGGGCGCCCATCTTGAGTTCCTCCATGTCGGCCTCTTCGAGGATCTCGGTCTCCAAACGCTCGTAGCGCTCGCCGAGCTCCAGGGCCTTCTCGGCGAGATAGGTCGGGGTGCAGATGTTGCCGGGCAGATTGCCCAGTTCTTTGGAGAGTGCCATGCCGGCTGCGATGGCGCTGCCGTGTCGGATCGCCTGCTCGGCGCTTTGCGCGTCGGCCTTCTCGGAGAGCCAGACGTCGAGCCGCTTCAGCGGCGTCTTGGGTGCCTGTTTGTCGTCTTTTTTGGTCAAGGTGTAGCGATAGGTCTTGTCCTCGGCGGTCGTCACCAGGTCGCGCACGGCGGCGTAGAGGTCGAGGCCGTCGGGACCGAGTTCGGGCAAGGTACAGAGTGCGGCGCCCGCATGGGTCTGCTGGAGTGCAGCCACCGCGCCGATGAGTGCCTTGCGATAGTTGTCGCGCCCGAATTCCTTGTGTTTTCCGCATCCGACGACGAGGACCCGCTCGCTTGCCAGACCGGGCAGGTCGTAGAGCATGAGGGTGCCGCCGAGTCGACCGTCCATGTCGCCCTTCTTCAGCAGCTCGGACAGGCGACCGCCGGTGGCGGTATCGAGCGTGGCGGAGGGTCCGGCGAGCTTGCGCCCCTCGAAGATCCCGATCAGGATACAGGGCGTCTTGAGTTGCGCGATCTCGCCGGTCTTGATTCTGAATTCCATCGTCGGACTCCTGTTGAACGGATCTGGTGCTTTTGATGTCGAACAACGAGTCTACCGGAAGAGACCGCGCGGTCGAAGCCCGTCGGCATGACTGCGCCGCGGGTCCGTCGTGCCGAGCCGGGTCCGCCATCCGCGCGGCCTGCGGCCGCGCCCCGGTCGTGGCGCAAGGCCCGACGCCGTGATCATCCTCGAACGCTATCTTGCGCGTGCCGTCATCGGCGGGACCCTGCTCACGCTCGGGATCCTGCTGCCGCTGCTCGGTTTTTTCATCCTCGCCGACGAGATCGACGCGGTCGGGGTCGATGGTTACGGCCTTGCGGATGCGCTGGTGTTCATGGCGTTGAGCCTGCCGCGCTATGCCTATCAGGTCTTTCCCATCGCGACCCTGATCGGCGCCTTGATCGGCCTCGGGGCCTTGGCGAGTCGCTCGGAGCTGGTGGCGATGCGGGCCGCCGGCTTCTCGGTGGCACGGATCATTCGGGCCGGCCTGCTCGGCGGTGTGCTGTTGGCGGCGCTCGCGGTGTTCGTCGGGGAGGTGATCGCGCCGGTTGCGGAGCAGCGCGGCCTCGAGCTGCGCCGACAAGCGCTCTCGGGCGACGTCACCCAGCAGACCGCCTATGGTTTTTGGGCTATCGACGATCGCGCCTATGTCAACATCCGCGAGATCGCCTCGCCGACGCGCCTGCGCGACATCTTCATCTATCAGTTTGACGCGGATGCGGGCTCCCTGGTCGCGACCCACGCCGCGGGTGCGCGCTACAGCGAGGCCGGTTGGGTGCTGGAAGACATCGCGCGCAGCCGGGTGAGTGCGGCGGGGGTCGAGGTGGAGTGCATGGAGCGGGCGGAATGGAGCTCGATG
The DNA here is from genome assembly GCF_003634315.1 of Thiocapsa rosea. Taxonomy (NCBI): domain Bacteria; kingdom Pseudomonadati; phylum Pseudomonadota; class Gammaproteobacteria; order Chromatiales; family Chromatiaceae; genus Thiocapsa; species Thiocapsa rosea. The sequence goes on along the minus strand of NZ_RBXL01000001.1, from coordinate 419,167 downwards.
CTGGATCCTGGGCTGCTCAAGGTCGTGGTCGTGGATCCGAAGGTGCTCCCGGTTTGGGGACTCTACAAATACATCCGCTTCATGACGATCAACAAGCAGGATGCCGGACCCTACGAGGTGGTCTTCTGGGGCAAGGTGTTGCACCCGGTCCTGACGCTTTCGATGATCTTCGTGGCGATTCCGATCATCCTCGGATCGGCGCGCACCACCGGGCTTGGTCCGCGCATCTTCGTCGGTGTCCTGGTCGGTATCCTCTATTATCTGGTCAGCCGCACCTTTGCGTTCGTCGCGCTGCTGTTCGGGTTGAACCCGCTGGTCGCGGCGATCATGCCGCCGCTGTTGTTCATCGCCGGGGCCTTGTTCTTGCTGCGCAGGGTAGGCTAGTGGAGCAGTGCAGAGATTCCGAGACCGTCCGAGGTGGTTTTATGTTGTCGTTGTCGTTGTCGTAGTCGTATTCGATAGTCGATATACGACAACGACAACGACAACGACAACGACAATGACAACGAACCGTCTCGACACATCTGCCGTGCTGCACTAGAGACAGCGCCTCAGGGTTTCTTCCCGGATGGCAGCAGAATCACCAGCCGAGTCTGCGATTGGCGGTCGTGCCAGGCCAGACCGTCACGGTCGATCAGGCTCCACCAGAGGCCGAGTCCGGCCGGCAAGAGGCTCAACACGGCCCATCCGAAGCGCTTGAGCGCATCGCCCTTGTTCAGGTTCTCGCCGTCGTCGCGGATGACGCGAAACCGCCAGGCACGCATGCCGAGGGTCTGGCCGCCATGGGTCCAGAAGTAGACGTAGAACGCGCAGATCACGATCGCCAAATAGATCTGCATGAGGGCCAGATGGATCGGATGCTCGTTCGGCGAGGCACCCGTGAGGCTCGTGTAGGGGATCACGACCAGCATGACGGCGAACATCAGAACGCCGAGCAACAGCACGCTGTCATAGAGCAGTGCCCCGATACGGCGCAGCAGGGAAGGGGTCTTGGCAAGGCTGATGTCGAGGTCCATGGTGTCCTTAAACCGCGCCCGGCGCGGTATGCGATGTTTGTGGATGGGGTCGGCCCCGGCAGACGCCACGATCGCTGGAGTCGGCGCGGTTTAAGATTCTAAAAAACAGATCATTTTAAGCCGCGTCCCTGCCAAGGGTTGTGGATGCGCCAACCGTCGAGTTCACAAGAAGACCGGCATCTCGCTCTGGACGCGGCTTAGGTCTTATGATTTTTCACTGAAACCGCGTCGAGGAAAAGGCGGCCGATAGACTGGAGGCCGGTCCTGACTCAACGTCGGTTTCGTACACTCCGGACGCGGTTTCATGCGGCTCTCCGTCAAATCCATCCTGTTCGTCCTGTTCCGGCGTGTACCCATGCCCGTGATCGCGATCCTGGTCGGGCTTGCCGTGGGACTCGCGGTATGGGGGCTTCTGGATCAGGTGCAGAGCCGTCAGGTCGACAAGATCTTCGAGCAGGAGCTTCAAGCGCAGCTCGACCAGCGTGCACGCGAGAGCCTGATTCGATTCGACCGTTATCTCTCCAACTACGGGGCGACCACGCGCCTGCTGGCCAACCACCGACGCCTTTCGGAATATCTCGAGCCGCTGTTCTGGTTCGAAGACGACACCGCCGTTCCCGTCATCTACAAGGAGTTTCGCCCTCATTGGCTCCCGGATTTCTTCGATCGCGAGGCGCTGAGTCCTCCGAGTCATGTGCTGCTCACCGATCCGCAGGGGCGTGTGCGAGAGGTCTTTCAATCCGGCAACGATCCGTTGCCCGAGGAGATCGCGACCCGGATCCCGACGCGCTTGCTCAACGTGCGGGAGGTACGCTCCGTCATCGAGCGATTCGACGACGGACTCTACTTGCTCAGCAGCGATGCTGTCGAGGATGCCGGCGGTTACGCGATGGGGCATCTGGTGGTGCTGGTGCCCGTGGACGACGCCTTTTTGGCCTCCTCTCAACGCGGCGTCTATGTCGGGCGCGCCGCGGTGGCTTTGGTGGACGGGGCCGATCAGCGGATCATCGCGAGCGTCGACTCCGAGATGCTGGTGCCCGGAAGCCTGCTCTCGGACTGGTCCGAAAGCTACCTGGTCACCTCCCAGTCCATGGCGGAGTACGAGGGTGCCGACTCCAGCGTGCTGTTTGCAACCTTTGTCCCGCATGCCGCGGTGGAGAAGATGTCGCGGCATGTCCGTATCTTCGAGCGCCGCCAGCGCGGGATCGCCGCTGCGGTCTACATCCTGGTCTTTACCGCGGTCATCTATCTGGTGTCGTCGCGACTGAACGCGGTGCTGAAGCGCATGACGCGGTTCTCGCAACGTGCGCTCGGTATTCCGGAGCCCGGGTTCCATCGCGACGGCAACCAATTGCTCTTGCTCGAGGAATGGATCCAACATTTCACGCAACTGGTGCTCAAGGCGCGCGAGGAGATGAGCATCAAGCATCAGGCGGAGATGCGCGAGAGCGAGGCGCTCAAGGCGGCCGTCATGGAGGCGTCTCTGGATGCGATCGTGACGCTCGATCACGGCGGTCGGATCATCGAGCTTAATCCGTCTGCCGAGCGGGTGCTGGGGCTTGATCGCGGCGATGCCTCGGGGACTGTCTTTGCCGAGCGTTTTTTGCCCGAGATCGCACGCCCGGCCTTTCAGCGACTCCTCGACCGCTCGCGCCACCTGCACCGCGAGCCTCAGGGCCGCGGCGAGTTGGTGGCGCTGCGCTCGGACGGCTCGGAGATCCCGGTGGAGATTTCGATCGTGCCGATCGACCTGGAGTCCGAGCGGTTCTACACGCTCTACATCCACGACATTACGGCGCGCAAGCAGGCCGAGCGCGAGATCAAGAGCCTCGCGCGGTTCGCCAGCGAGAGCCCGAACCCGATCCTGCGGGTGACGGGCGACGGCCTGATCGTGTATGCCAATCGAGCCAGTCGACCCTTGTTGCAGGCCTGGGGTGCGGAACCCGGCGAGTGCCTGCCGGAGGATTGGCGCGAGGAGATCGCCGTGGCGCTCGACAGCGGCGAGCCCCAAGAGCGGGAGCAGGAGATCGCGGGACAGGTCTATTCGCTGCTGTTCGCGCCCATTCGGGATCTGGGCTATCTCAACATCTATGCCCGCGACATCACCGCGGTGCGCCGCGCCGAGCAGGAGGCCCGCCAGCATCAGGCCGAGCTGGTGCATGTCTGCCGACTCAGCACCATGGGCGAGATGGCCACCGGCATGGCGCACGAGCTCAATCAGCCGCTCTCGGCGATCGTCAACTATGCCAACGGCTGTTCTCGCCGTCTGCAGAGCGCCTCGTCCAAGACCGAGGACTTGGTCGGCGCCATGGGCCAGATCACGGTGCAGGCGCAGCGCGCAAGCGAGATCATCCGTCGTCTGCGCGCCCTGGTCGGCAAGCAACCGCCGATCCGCACCGACGCCGATCTCAATCATCTGGTGCGCGAGGTGTGCTCCTTTGTCGAGTTCGAGACCACGCGGATGGCACTGCAGATCGAGCTGGATCCGGGCGCACATCCGATCCCCGTCAATGTCGACCTGGTCCAGATCGAGCAGGTGCTGCTGAACCTGGTTCGCAACGCGATCGATGCCCTGCAGGAGTCGCCCGAAGAGCGTCGCCGTCTGTGTATCCGCACCCGGGTGGAGGGGGATCAGGCTATCGTCGAGGTCGAGGATACCGGCCCCGGAATCACCGCGGATCGCATCCTGCATCTCTTCCATCCCTTTTTCACGACCAAGGAGGGCGGCATGGGGATGGGCTTGGCGATCAGCCAGACCATCGTGGAGAATCACGACGGCCGCATCTGGGCCGAATCCGAGCCAGGACAGGGCTCGACCTTTTATGTCTCGCTGCCGCTCGCGCAGGCCGACAGGCCCGACGCGGCGGACGCGGGTAAATCCGAGCTCCTGGAGAGCCTGACATGACCAACGACGCAACCGTCTTCGTCGTCGACGACGACCAAGCCATGCGGACCTCTCTGCAGTGGCTGATTGAATCCACCGGGATGTCGGTCCAGACCTACGAGTCGGCCGATGTCTTTCTCGCGAGCTATTATCCGGGACGTGCGGGCTGTCTTCTGCTCGATGTTCGGATGCCCGGGATGAGCGGCTTGGAGCTTCAAAGCCACCTCGCGCGCGAAGGCTATCGTCTGCCCGTCATCATGATCACCGGACACGGCGATGTTTCGATGGCGGTCAAAGCGATGAAGGCGGGAGCGGTCGACTTCATCGAGAAGCCGTTTCACGACGAAGATCTGCTGCGCAGCATTCGGCGCGCACTCGACTACGACGAGAGACACCGTGCCGACCAGGCGGCACGGGCCGATATCGCGACGCGGCTCGCCGAGCTGACGCCGCGCGAGCACGAGGTCATGGCGATGGTCACGGACGGCAAGTCGAACAAGGATATCGCCGCTGCGCTCGGCGTGAGCGCCAAGACGGTCGAGGCACATCGCGCCCGGGTCATGGAGAAGATGCGGGCCGACTCGCTTGCCGAGCTGGTGCGGATGGCCTTGATCGCCTCGGCGGAGGGTCCGGCGACACGCTGATTGCCGAATTGATCCTTGGGTTGCGCCTTGGGTTGCGTCCGGCTTCGAGTCCGTTGACGGCGGGTTTGCTCAGAAGTCGTCGGAGCCTCAAAATGCCCGATCTTCAATGATTCTCCGGAGCATGTTTGATGTCCGAAAAGGCCCCCTGGATTACCTTCCGACCCGAGCTTAAGGTGCTCGATTGCACCGTTCGCGATGGGGGTCTTGTCAATGCCCACCGCTTCGACGACGCGTTCGTCGCCGCCATCTATGGCGCCTGTGTCGAAGCCGGCATCGACTACATGGAGATCGGCTACAAGAATTCGCCGCGTGTCTTCCCGAAGGACAAGTTCGGTGCTTGGCGCCACTGCGACGAGGCCGATCTGCGTCGCGTCGTCGGCGATCACGATGCCGAGACGACCGGGCTGAAGCTCGCCGCCATGGCCGATGCGGGCAAGAGCGACTGGCAGACCCAGCTCATCCCCGCAAGCGACAGTGTGCTCTCGATGATCCGCGTCGCCTTCTACGCCCATCAGGTGTCCGAGGCGGTCGATATGATCCGCCATGCCACCGAGCTCGGCTACGAGACAACCGCGAACCTGATGGCGGTCTCCAACATCAGCGAGACCGAGATCGATACCGTGCTCGAGGCCATCGCCGAGACGCCGGCCAGCACCATGGTGATCGTCGACAGCTTCGGCTATCTCTACCGCGAGCAGATCGACCGGCTCTACCGCAAGTACACCGCCGCACTCGAAGGCACCGGCAAGGAGATCGGCATCCATGCCCACAATAATCTCCAATTGGCCTTCGCCAACACCATCGAGGCCATCATCCTGGGCTGCAACCGGGTCGACGCGACGATCTTCGGCTTCGGCCGCGGCGCCGGGAACTGCCATACCGAGCTGCTGCTCGGTTTTCTGCGCAATCCGAAATTCAACGTTCGCCCTATCATCGAGGTCATCCAGAACCGGATGCTGCCGCTGCGCAAGGAGTTGGACTGGGGGCCGTCCGTTCCCTACAACATCACCGGGCAGCTCAATCAACACCCGCGCTCCGCAATCGAGTGGCGCGAGGGCGCGACGCCGGATGACTATTTGACGTTTTACGATAAGGTCGTTTCGGAGATTTGATGGTTGCTCGCGGGCAGCCTCCAGCCTCCAGCCTCCAGCCTTCAGCCTTCAGCCTTCAGGGAACGGATGAAGCCTGATAGCTAACAGCTAACAGCTAACAGCTAACAGCTAACAGCAGGAGGCAAGAGGCAGGAGGCAGGAGGCAGGAGGCAGGAAGCAGGAAGCAGGAGGCAGGAAGCAGGAGGCAGGAGGCAGGAGGCAGGAGGCATGACAAGCCCGAACACCGATCCGCATGAATTCCCCCTCAACCCTTGGAGACTGTCATGTCCAACGAAGCGACCTTGACCGTGGGCGACGCGACCTATCGTTTCCCGATCATCGAGGGAACGGAGGGGGAGCGCGCAATCGACATCCGAAACCTGCGCGCGGAAACGGGCTTGATCACCCTTGATCCGGGGTACGGCAATACCGGGAGTTGCCAAAGCGCCATTACCTTTATCGATGGCGAGCAGGGGATCCTGCGCTACCGAGGTATCCCGATCGAGCAGTTCGAGGCGGCGCCGAACTTCGTCGAGGTGGCCTGGCTCCTGATCTTCGGGCATCTGCCGAGCCCGGAGGAATACGACACCTTTGCCGCGGATTTGACCGGGTGCGCCAATCTCGACGAGGGGATGAAGCATCACTTCGAGGGTTTCCCGCGCGCGGCGCCGCCGATGGCCATCCTCTCGGCCATGATCAATGCCTTGTCCTGTTTTCATCCGGAGATCTTCGAGCTCCAGGACAAGGATTCGGTGCGGATCGCTGCCGCCGGACTGATTAGTAAGATCCGCACCATCGCCGCCTACGCCTACCGCCACTCCAGAGGTCTGCCTTATATCTATCCGGATCCCAAGCTGAGATACGTGCCGAACTTTCTGCACATGATGTTCTCCCAGCCCTTCGAGCAGCATGTCTGCGAGCCGATCGTTCGAGACGCGCTCAATCTGATCCTGTTGCTGCACGCCGATCATGAGCAGAACTGCTCGACCTCGACGGTGCGTATGGTCGGCTCCAGTCAGGCCAATCTCTTCGCCTCCTGTGCAGCAGGCGTCTGCGCGCTTTGGGGGCCGTTGCACGGCGGGGCGAACGTCGCCGTGCTCGAGATGCTCGAGCAGATCCATCAGGGACAGATGACCCCGATGACTATGTCCGGTTGGCAAAGGACAAGGACAGCAAGGTCCGGCTGATGGGTTTCGGTCACCGGGTCTACCGGAATTTCGACCCGCGCGCACGGATGCTGGCGAATGTCGCCGAGCGTCTCCTTCCGCAGCTCGGCGTCAAGGACCCGTTGCTCGACATCGCGCGTCGGCTCGAGGAGATCGCGCTCGAAGATCCCTACTTTATCGATCGGCAGCTCTATCCCAACGTGGACTTCTACAGCGGGATCATTCTGCGGGCCATCGGGATCCCCGTGAACATGTTCACGGTCATGTTCGCGATCGGCCGGCTCCCCGGTTGGATCGCCCACTGGTGGGAGCAGGAGCAGGTGCCCGGCAACAAGATCGCCCGCCCGCGTCAGATCTATGTGGGACCGCGAGAGACCGATCGCGTGCTGTTGAGCGAGCGACGCTGACCCGCGACGCGGGTCGGACGCAGCACGCGCACCGGAGCGCCCGGTGCGGAGTCTTCAGAGGTGGAGGCGGCGGATCTCGATGTCGGTCTCGGCGTGCTCCCACATCTGCTCGAAGTCGACGTGCAGCCGATGGGCTTCCCGTCGCCCGTGCATATCGACGAGGCCTTCGCTGTCGTCCGCGAATGGCCGTTTGAGGTAGGCGTGTCGGTCGGCGATCAGAAAGGCATCGGGACGATCCGGAGCGTCGTCGGCAAGGCGCCGGATCGCGATCCTCGAGCTCAGCCGCTGCGTCAGTCCGACGATGCGGTTCCCGGTTTGGTGGCGTTTGTCCGGGAGGCTCAAGAGGGCTCGTACTGGAGAGTCCGGCCGTGCGAGCGCAAGCGACTTCACGGCATCGATGAACTCTTGGGTGTTGTACAGATCGAGGTCGAGCGTACGATCGAACACAAGCAGCTCCCTTCGCGCCCCTTGTGCGATCGCAATCCCCGCGTCGCGCATCTCGCCTCGTGTTGCGAGTCTTCTGGGGCCGGGTTGTTGTTGGCGAGACCCATTCACGTCATTGTGCTCCTGTCCTATCTTACCGTGCGTCGATGTCTACCGGGTCCGACCGGGAAAACACGTCCCGCCCTGCTCCGATGTTGAAGTTGTGAATTAACAACAATGCTTGTCGATCCTTTGCATGCCACGTCGCTGCTGGGTTCGAGGATCGCTTTTCCGTCGGCTGATGTGGTATTCGGGAAGCGGTCGTTGCAAATATGTTTCGCACGGCGAAAAAAGTTGCACTTTTGTGCCTGTTGTAGGCTAAAATGTCGTTGTCCCAAGTGCGGTCTGTCTATGCTGTCCGCGCCCAATCTTAATCGATGAGCTGAAGTAAGACGGCAGACCCGCGGCGAACGAGCGATACAAAGACGATGATGTTGCTTTTTCCTGACATGTCTTCCGCCTAAGGCCAAAGCCAAAGCCGACGCTTGAATCATCATCCATCCACCTGAACAGGAAACCAAAAGATGCGCAAACAGAAAAAGACCTCAAGGCTGGCCGCGCTCGCAGCCCCGCTCGCGATGGCCGTCACATTGGCCGCTCCGCTGTCGGTTCAGGCCGACTACAACTATGAGCACTTCTGGTCCGCTCAGCCCGTAGGCACGGCGTGGGTGACCAGCTACGGTGAATGCTGGCAGAGTCTGCATGGCCCCAATGACTTGGAGCCCTGCGTCAAGGCTGCTATTGTTCCGAAAGAATTTACCGTCCGTCTGAACTTCGAGTTCGACAAGTATGAAATGGCCAACGTCGTCAACGATGCCGAGCTGCAACGCCTGGACGACTACATCGCTCAGGTGAAGGCGACGCCGGTCCGGGAAGAGATCTCGCTTGTCGGTCATACCGATGCCAAGGGCTCGGACGAGTACAACATGGCGCTCGGCATGCGTCGCGCGGAGTCTGTCCGGAACTACATGATCAGCAAGGGTATCCCGGCGAGCGATATCGTGTCGGTCACAAGCGAAGGCAAGCGCAATATGCTGCCTGAGTACGACATCTTCTCGGTGCAGCAGCGTCGTGTGAGGATCCTCGCCGAGTACGAAGGAAGCTGACACTCTGCTCCAAAGCCGGGTCTGTATCGATCGCCTAGCCTTGTGCCGGGCGAGCGATCAATCCCGCTCATCTCTTCGACCTCTCGACTGTCCCCGTTTAAGACCGCGCAGATCACTGAAGTGATCTGCGCGGTAGGGTCCAATAAGCCTCATCCCCCCGACCGGGGCTTATGGGAGAGCCGTTCACGTCTCGACGTGAGCGGCTTTTTTATTGTCCCACTACTCAGATTTCACGTGCAAGCCGAGCGGCATCCCCGAGATAGGTTGCGGGTGTCAGTGCCGCGAGCTCGGCCTTCGCCTCTTGCGGGATCTCCAATCCATCGATGAAAACCTTGAGTGCGTCCGGTCCGATGCGCTGCCCGCGCGTCAGCTCCTTCAGCCGCTCGTAAGGGCGGTCGACGCCGTAGCGGCGCATCAGGGTCTGAATCGGCTCGGCTAAGACCTCCCAGTTCGCATCCAGATCGGCCGCCATCCGTGCGGGATCGGCTTCCAGCTTGCCGATTCCGCGCAGCGCCGACTGCAACGCGATGCTGGTGTGGGCGACGCCGACACCGAGGTTGCGCAGAACGGTGGAGTCGGTGAGGTCGCGCTGCCAACGCGAGATGGGCAGCTTTGCCGTCAGATGTCCGAGGATGGCGTTCGCGATCCCGAGGTTGCCTTCGGCGTTCTCGAAGTCGATCGGGTTGACCTTGTGCGGCATGGTCGAGGAGCCGACCTCGCCCGCGACGGTACGCTGCTTGAAATAGCCCAGCGAGATGTAGCCCCAAAGGTCGCGCGAGAGGTCGATCAGGATGGTGTTGAAGCGCGCGAGGGCATCGAACAGCTCCGCCATGTAATCATGGGGCTCGATCTGGGTGGTGTAGGGATTCCAGGCGAGCCCGAGAGACTCGACGAAGCCACGGGTCAAGTCCGGCCAGTCGACGTCCGGATAGGCGACACGATGGGCGTTGTAATGTCCGACCGCGCCGTTCATCTTGCCCAACAACGTCACCCCGGCGACGTGATCGCGCTGGATGCGCAGCCGGTGGACGAGGTTCGCCATCTCCTTGCCGAGCGTCGTCGGCGTGGCCGGCTGTCCGTGGGTGCGCGACAGCATCGGCTGATCCGCGTAGCGATGCGCCAAGTCCCGCACGGCCGCGATGACGGCGTCCATCTCGGGCAGCAGGACCTGCTCCCGCCCGGCGCTCAGCATGAGCCCGTGGGCGAGGTTGTTGATGTCCTCGGAGGTGCAGGCGAAGTGAATGAACTCGCTTGCCGCGTTGAGCTCGGGGTGCCCGGCAACCCTTTCCTTGAGGTAGTACTCGACCGCCTTGACGTCGTGGTTGGTGGTGCGCTCGATGTCCTTGATCCGCTGCGCGTCCGCGATGCCGAACTGCTCGGCGATGGCGTCGAGCAGCCGGTCGGCCTCGGCCGAAAAGACCGGCACCTCCGGGATTCCGGGGTGCCGCGACAAGCTTTGCAGCCAGCGGATCTCCACCAGCACCCGGTAGCGAATCAGCCCGAATTCGCTGAAGATCGGTCGCAGATCGGTCGTCTTGGTGCCATAACGCCCGTCGACGGGCGAGATGGCGGTCAGGCCGGTGAGATCCATCGCCATCGGATCAGGCCGCGAGTCGACGCAGGACGTAGGGCAGGATCCCGCCGTGCCTGTAGTAGTCGATCTCGTTGGGGGTGTCGATGCGCACCTTGGCCTTGAAGGTTTTCACCGACCCGTCGGGTGCTGTCGCGCTGACGGTGACCGCCTTCGCCTCGGCGTTGTCGAGCCCGGTGATGTCGAACTGCTCGGTTCCGGTCAGGCCCAGCGATTGGGCGTTGTCGCCCGGCAGGAACTCGAGCGGCAGGATGCCCATGCCGACCAGGTTGGAGCGATGGATACGCTCGTAGCTCTCGGCGATCACGGCGCGCACGCCCAAGAGACGCGGTCCCTTCGCCGCCCAGTCGCGCGAGGAGCCAGAGCCGTATTCCTTGCCGGCGATGACGATCACCGGCGTGCCCTCGGATTGGTACTGCATTGCCGCGTCGTAGATCGACATCTCCTCGCCGCCCGGCTGATGCAGGGTCACGCCGCCCTCGGTGCCCGGCGCCATGAGGTTGCGCAGTCGGATGTTGGCGAAGGTGCCGCGCATCATGACCTCGTGGTTGCCGCGTCGCGAGCCCAGGCTGTTGAAGTCCTTGGGATCCACGCCCTTTTCGATCAGATATTTGCCGGCCGGCGAGTTGGGCTTGATGGAGCCGGCGGGGGAGATGTGATCGGTGGTGATGGAATCGCCGAGCACGGCCAGACAACGCGCACCCGCGATGTCCTCGGCCGGGGATACATCCAGCGTCATCCCGTCGAAATAAGGCGGGTTGCGGATATAGGTCGAGTCGGCCGGCCAGGCGTAGGTCTGGCTGGCGGCCACCTCGATCGACTGCCAGCGCGCATCCCCGGCGTAGACGTCCGCGTAGGCGGAGGTGAACTCATCGACGGTGACGTTCTCGGTGATGGCCGCGTTCACCTCGTCCTGGGTCGGCCAGATGTCCTTGAGATAGACCGGTTGGCCGTTCGGGGCGGTCGTCAGCGGATCCTTGTAGGGGTCCAGGTCGATCCGCCCGGCGATGGCGTAGGCGACGACCAGCGGCGGGCTCGCCAGATAGTTCATGCGCACCTCGGCATGGACCCGGCCCTCGAAGTTGCGGTTGCCCGAGAGGATGGACACGGCGCAGAGGTCATTGTCCGCGATGGCCTTGGAGACGGGTGCGGGCAGCGGGCCGGTGTTGCCGATACAGACCGTACAGCCGTAGCCGACGTTGTGGAAACCCAGTGCCTTGAGCGGCTCGGTGAGCCCGGCGCGATCCAGATAGCGCGTGACGGCCATCGAGCCCGGGCCGAGCGAGGTCTTCACCCAGGGTGCGGCCTTGAGCCCCAGCGCGGCGGCCTTCTTGGCGACCAGGCCGGCGGCGAGCATGACGCTCGGGTTGGAGGTGTTCGTGCAGGAGGTGATGGCTGCGACCACGATGGAGCCGTCGGAGAGCTCGACCTCGTGCCCGTCCATGACCACCGTTGCGGGACCCTTGCTCGGGATGTTGCGCTCCTTCTTGAGCGCGGCCAGTGCGGCCGGGAAGTGGCTCGCCATCTCCGTGAGCGGCACTCGGTCTTGCGGACGCTTCGGGCCGGCGAGCGAGGGCACCACATCGCCCAGATCCAGCCCCAATGTCTCGGAGTAATCGGCCTCGGCGGCATCGGCCGTGTGCCAGACGCCCTGCGCCTTGCAGTAAGCCTCGACCAAGGCGATCTGCGCCTCGTCGCGCCCGGTCAGGCGCAGATAGTCGAGCGTGACCTGATCGACCGGGAAGAGGCCGCAGGTGGCCCCGTACTCAGGCCCCATGTTCGCAATGGTGGTGCGCTCGCCCATCGGCAGGGTCGCGATCGCCGGGCCGTAGAACTCGACGAACTTGCCGACCACGCCGTGCTTGCGGAGCATGTCGACGATGGTCAGGACGAGGTCGGTCGCGGTGACGCCTTCGCGCAGGGTGCCGGTCAGCTTGAAGCCGACGACCTTGGGGACCAGCATCGAGACCGGTTGGCCCAGCATGGATGCCTCGGCCTCGATCCCGCCCACACCCCAGCCCAAGACGCCGATCCCGTTGACCATGGTGGTGTGGGAATCGGTGCCGACACAGGTGTCGAAATAGGCTTGGGTGCGGCCGTCGAGCGGATTGGGGAAGATGACGCGCGAGAGATACTCGATGTTGACCTGATGCACGATGCCGGTGTCCGGCGGAACCACCTTGAAGCCGTCGAGCGCCTTCTGGCCCCACTTGAGGAAGGTGTAGCGTTCCTGATTACGCCGGAACTCAAGCTCCGCGTTGAGCGCGAACGCATCGTTCGAGCCGAAATGATCGACCTGCACCGAATGGTCGATGACCAGCTCGGCGGGCTGGAGCGGGTTGATCTTGCGCGGGTCGCCGCCGAGCGCCTTCATCGCATCACGCATCGCTGCCAAATCGACCACGGCCGGAACCCCGGTGAAGTCCTGCATGAGCACGCGCGCCGGGCGGTACTGAATCTCCTTGGAGGGCTCGGCCTTCGGATCCCAGTTGGCCAGGTCATCGATGTCCGAACGGGTGACGGTGACATCGTCCTCGTTGCGGAGCAGGTTCTCCAACAGGATCTTCAGCGAGAAGGGCAGTCGCGCGCTGCCGGGGACGGCGTCGAGCTTGAAGATCTCGTAGTCCGTACCGGCGACGTCGAGTGTGGCTTTGGCGTTGAAGCTATTGGTCATGCGGTGCTCCGGGTTCGGCGAACAGGTTGGACCCGATTCTAGCGGCCAAGCCGGTGCGGCGCTATATGCTGCGGTGCAATATGTTCGGGCGGGGTGGGGGCGAGCTTCTAGCCTCCAGCCTCCAGCCTCCAGCCTCCAGCCTTGAGCTGACAGCTAAGGCGATTTCCGGGAATCAACATCCAGCTATCAGCTATCAGCTAACAGCTAACAGCTAACAGCTAACAGCTAACAGCTAACAGCTAACAGCTAACAGCTAACAGCTAACAGCTAACAGCGATGCTCCGGCGTCGGATAATGCCGGCGGATGATTGCTGCCTCAGGCTCCGCGTTCGTCAGGCATTCGGATTGGCCGTGCGGTCGGCCAGGCTGTTGAGATAGCGGCGGGCGTCGGCGAGGATCTGCTTGTTCTTTAAAAGTAATTGCCAGCGGGTACCGCCGACCTGCCGCCACAGCATGGCGGAACGGATGCCGGCGAGCAGAAGTGCGCGCACCCGGTTCTGGTTATCTGGATTCTGCAGATGCAGCGGGTCGCCGCGCACGATGATTCGAGGTTCCAGGGTGCTGACGGTGTCGGTGTAGATCGCCGCGAAATGGGCCAGCATATTCGGATGCAGGAGTGCAAAGTGCTCCTGCTTTGCCTGTCCTGCCTCGATGCCTTCGCCGATGCGCGCGAGAAGGTCGGGGCGCCCCGCAAGGGCCCGCTCCAGTTTCATCACGAGGACCACGTAGCGGGTCAGCTCCAGGTTGCGCTCCGGTTTGCCGGTGAGCTGCGCAATGATCTGGCGTGCGCCGTTCGCGACCCGTCCCGGCTCGCCGAAGACCGCACCCACGTCGTCGGCATTGACCTGAAGTAGGCTGTAGATACAGGGCTCCATCGCGTCGGTGTCGGCCGAGCCGGAGCGGGCGACACGCATGACGCAATTGACGGCTTGATAGATGCCGGCGAGGGCGATGAGGCGGTCGAGATTGTCGTGAGGCATTCGGCTGGGGATCTCCTGAGGGGCTTGAAGGTCATTTGAACCCGAACCGGGCGGTTGCGCCAAGTGCCGGTTCTCAACCGCTCAGCGCCATCCGGCGTCGATGATCGCGCCGCCGAGACAGACGTCGTCGCGGTAGAGCACGACCGACTGACCCGGCGTCACCGCGCGCTGCGGTTGGTCGAAGCGAATCCGGCAACCCGCCTCCCCGGTCTCTACGACCTCGCAGTGCTGCAGAGGCTGGCGATGGCGTAGACGCGCCAGGCACCGAAACGGCGTGTTGTCTGGCTGCTCACCGGCGATCCAATGCGGCGCCGCCGCATGCAACCCGGACGACATGAGCAGCGGATGGTGCGTGTCCTGGACCAGCACCAAGGTGTTGCGCTCGGCGTCCTTCGCGGCGACGAACCAGGGCGCCTCGCGACTTCCGTGAATGCCGCCGATGCCGAGTCCTTGGCGCTGCCCGATCGTGTAGTAGGCGAGCCCCCGATGCTCCCCGATCACAATCCCTTCGGCGGTCTCGATGGGGCCGGGCTCGCGCGGGAGGTAGCGGGCGAGAAAGTCCCGGAAGCGACGCTCGCCGATGAAGCAGATCCCGGTGCTGTCCTTCTTCTCGGCATTGGCGAGTCCCAGACCCCTCGCGATCTCCCGGACCTCTCGCTTGGTCAGATCATGAAGCGGGAAGAGCGTGCGCTCCAACTGAGATTGATCGAGCAGATGCAGGAAATAGGTTTGATCCTTGTCGGGGTCGGCGCACAGACCCAAACGCGCGCCCTGCGCATCGCCCGTGACCCGTGCGTAGTGGCCGGTGGCGATGAGGTCGGCACCCAGCCCCAGTGCGTGATCGAGGAAAGCGGCGAACTTGATCTCTCGGTTGCACAGCACATCCGGGTTGGGGGTGCGCAAGGCTCGATATTCGCTTAGGAAGGACTCGAAGACGCGATCCCAGTATTCGGTGGCGAAGTTGACGGTATGCAGCCGTATCCCGAGCCGCTCGGCGACGCCGCGCGCGTCGGCCAGGTCCGCGGCGGCGGCGCAGTAGCCGGGGTCGTCGTCTTCTTCCCAGTTCTTCATGAAGAGTGCTTCGACCGCGTAGCCCAGCTCGAGCAGTCGATGGGCTGCGACAGCCGAATCGACACCGCCGGAGAGGCCGACGATCACGCGGGTCGAGCGGGGCTTGTGCGATACGGCGGTCATCGGGGGATTGTATACCGAGCGCGCGTGGGTCCGCGTCGCGAACGGGTGCGCTCGCGCCGCATCGAAGGTCTGCGCAAGCTGCGAAGCCGGTGTTAGCATGACGGCTTTTGGGCAACGAGAGCACTGCACATGGCCAACGACAACATCAAGATCCCTGCGGGCGGAGAAAAGATTCAGGTCAACCCGGACCTGTCTCTTCAGGTGCCGAACAACCCCATCATCCCCTACATCGAGGGCGACGGCATCGGTATCGATATCACTCCGGTGATGTGTGCGGTGGTCGACGCGGCGGTGGCCAAGGCGTATGGAGGGTCGCGCAAGATCCATTGGATGGAGATCTTTGCCGGCGAGAAGTCGACCCGGGCCTACGGCGAGGATGTTTGGCTGCCGGAGGAGACGCTTGCGGCCGTGAAGGACTACGTGGTCTCGATCAAGGGGCCGCTGACCACACCGGTCGGCGGCGGTATCCGATCGCTGAACGTGACCCTGCGCCAGGAGCTCGATCTCTATGTCTGTCTGCGTCCGGTGCGCTATTTCACCGGTACGCCGAGCCCGCTCAAGGAGCCCCAGCATACCGACATGGTGATCTTTCGCGAGAACTCCGAAGACATCTATGCGGGCATCGAATGGCAGGAAGGCACGCCGGCGGCCAAGAAGGTCATCGATTTTCTGCGCAACGAGATGGGCGTGACCAAGATCCGCTTCCCCGAGACCTCCGGGATCGGGGTCAAGCCGGTCTCGCGCGAGGGGACCGAGCGTCTGGTGCGCAAGGCGATCCAGTACGTCATCGACAACGATCGATCCTCGTTGACCCTGGTACACAAGGGCAACATCATGAAGTTCACCGAGGGTGCCTTCAAACAATGGGGGTACGATCTGGCCAAGTCCGAGTTCGGTGCCGAGGAGATCGGGGCCGGACCCTGGTGCAGTTTCAAGAACCCGAAGACCGGTAAGGAGATCGTGGTGAAGGACGTGATCGCCGATGCCTTCCTGCAGCAGATTCTGCTGCGCCCGAAGGATTACGACGTGATCGCCACACTCAACCTCAACGGCGATTACATCTCGGACGCCTTGGCCGCGCAGGTCGGCGGCATCGGAATGGCTCCGGGGGCGAATTTGTCCGACACCGTCGCCATGTTCGAGGCTACGCACGGGACTGCGCCGAAATACGCCGGCAAGGATCAGGTGAATCCAAGCTCCTTGATCCTGTCCGCCGAGATGATGCTGCGGCATATGGGTTGGACCGAAGCGGCCGACCTCATCATCAAAGGCGTGGAAGGTGCAATTGCGGCCAAGACCGTGACCTACGATCTCGATAGACTCATGGACGGAGCGACGAAGCTGAGCTGCTCGGGCTTCGGGGATGCGGTGATCGCGCGGATGGATTGACGGAAAAGACCGCCGAGTCTTCGGTAAAAACGGGGCGCGGAATCAGGATTCCGCCCCCGGCTGTGGTCGAATGTCGGCGCAAGGACCCGGCCGGGCCGACAATCGCGAGCGGTTATCCCGGGGCGATCAACTCACGCGGTGCACGTTGGCCGCATGAAGGCCCTTTGGGCCCTGGCTGATCTCGAATTGGACTTTTTGCCCCTCGCGCAAGGTCTTGTAGCCATCCATGTCGATGGCCGAGAAGTGGACGAAGACGTCCTCGTCGCGGCCATCGGGTTGCACGAACCCGTAACCCTTGGCGTTATTGAACCACTTGACAACACCGGTAATCATTTAAGGGCTCCTCCAGGAGTTGCAGGTTTCTCGTTGGTGGTCATCGTTGTTGTTGTCTGACGGGTGCCTTGAAACCTCGGAACCGCGCCATAACTGCGTAGTATAGTAAGGTGATTTCGGGGGTCAAACCGACATCGTCCGGGGCACTCCAAACCGATCCGCGTCACGGGTCGGCCCGGCCCGAATCCGAACGCTGGCGTCATCGCTCGGACTCGGGATCAACCCGAACCCGGATCGGATACCGCGACGAAACGTGCGACCGACATCGCAACCCTCAAAATTTTGCCTAGAATCCCGAATCATGAGTGACGACCTTCCAAGCGAGGAGCGCGAATCAGGGCTGACCGTACAGGAGGCGAAGCCGAAGCTTCGTCGGCCGCCCCTATTCAAAGTCCTGTTGCTGAACGATGATTACACCCCGATGGAGTTCGTGGTGCAGGTGCTGGAAATCTTTTTTGCAATGAACCGCGAGAAGGCGACCCAGATCATGCTGCACGTGCATACGCGCGGTCGAGGGGTGTGCGGCGTTTTTACCAAAGATATCGCCGAGACCAAGGTGTCGCAGGTGAATGACTTTGCACGCAGTCACCAACACCCCTTAATGTGTACGATGGAAGAGGCTTAGAGCCCGACACACCTGGTCGCTGCAGCGGCTCACACCGTTTCGTCAACCCCTGCTTGGATTAGGCCAATGCTGAGCAAAGAACTCGAATTTACGCTGAACCGGGCCTTCAAGGAGGCGCGCGCGAAGCATCATGAATACATGACGGTCGAGCACATGCTGCTGTCGCTCCTCGATAATCCGACCGCTGCGAAGGTGCTCAAGGCGTGCGGTACGGATGCCGAGAAGCTGCGTCGCGAGATCACCGCCTTTATCGACGAGACCACGCCGCTCATCCCCGACAGCGAAGATCGGGACACGCAGCCGACGCTGGGATTTCAGCGTGTCCTGCAACGAGCGGTCTTCCATGTGCAGTCCGCCGGCAAGAAGGAGGTCACCGGGGCAAACGTCCTCGTGGCTCTTTTCAGCGAGCAGGACTCGCAGGCCGTTTATCTGCTCAATCAACAGGATGTGACTCGGCTGGACGTCGTCAACTATATCTCGCACGGGATCTCGAAGGTTCCCGGCGAGAGTCAGGACGACGAGATTTCCGGTGATGTCGACGAGCCGCGCGGCGAGGAGAAGGAAGGCAGCAGTCCGCTTGAGACATTTGCCACGAACTTAAACGAGATGGCGCGCCTCGGGCGTATCGATCCCCTGATCGGCCGTGCCGCCGAGGTGGAACGCACCGTCCAGATCCTCTGCCGGCGGCGCAAGAACAACCCGCTGTTCGTCGGCGAGGCCGGTGTGGGCAAGACCGCGATCGCCGAAGGTCTTGCGAAGAAGATCGTCGACGGCGAGGTCCCGGAGATTTTGAGCGACGCCGTCATCTACTCGCTGGATCTCGGCGGCTTGGTGGCGGGAACCAAATATCGGGGTGATTTCGAGAAGCGGCTCAAAGCGGTGCTCGCTCAGCTGAAACGCCAGCGTCACGCGATCCTCTTCATCGACGAGATCCACACCATCATCGGTGCCGGATCCGCCTCGGGCGGGGTGATGGACGCCTCCAATCTGATCAAGCCCGTGCTCGCGTCGGGCGATCTGCGGTGCATCGGCTCCACCACCTACCAGGAGTATCGCGGGATCTTCGAGAAGGATCGCGCACTTGCGCGTCGCTTCCAGAAGATCGATGTCGAGGAGCCCTCGGTCGAGGAGACCTTCGAGATCCTCAAGGGCCTCAAGAGTCGCTTCGAAGAGCATCATCAGGTGACCTACACCAATCCGGCCTTGCGCGCCGCCGCAGAGCTGTCGAACCGCTACATCAACGATCGTCATCTCCCGGACAAGGCGATCGACGTGATCGACGAGGCCGGTGCACACGTGCAGCTCAAGAGTCCGGCAAAGCGCAAAAAGCGCATCGATGTCGGCGATGTCGAGGCGATCGTCGCCAAGATGGCGCGTATCCCATCGAAGAAGGTCTCCGCCTCCGACACCGAGTCGCTCAAGAACCTCGATCGCGACCTCAAGATGGTCGTCTACGGTCAAGACGCGGCGATCGATGCCCTGACCGCCTCCATCCGCATGAACCGCTCGGGCCTGGGGACCGAGGAGAAGCCGATCGGCTCCTTCCTGTTCACCGGCCCGACCGGTGTGGGCAAGACGGAGGTAACCCGTCAGTTGGCGCGTATTCTCGGGATGGAGCTGTTGCGCTTCGACATGTCCGAATACATGGAACGGCACACGGTCTCGCGTCTTATCGGCGCACCGCCCGGATACGTGGGCTTCGATCAGGGCGGTCTGCTCACCGAGGAGGTCAACAAGCATCCGCATGCGGTGTTGCTGCTCGACGAGATCGAGAAGGCGCATCCCGATGTCTTCAACCTGCTCCTGCAGGTCATGGACCACGGGACGCTGACCGACAACAACGGTCGGAAGGCTGACTTCCGCAACGTGGTCTTGGTGATGACGACGAACGCAGGGGCGGAAGACACCGCGCGTCGCTCGATCGGTTTCACGGAGCAGGATCATTCGACGGACGGCATCGAAGCGCTCAAGCGCTATTTCACGCCGGAGTTTCGCAATCGGCTCGACGCGGTCGTGCAGTTTGGCTCCCTGAGCGAGCAGACGATTCGCAGCGTCGTGGATAAGTTCGTGTTCGAACTCGAGCAGCAGCTCGAAGAGAAGAAGGTGAGCTTGACGATCGACGCCGATGCGCGTGCCTGGCTGGCGCAGAAGGGCTACGATCCGACGATGGGCGCGCGGCCGATGGCTCGGGTGATCCAAAACCACATCAAGAAACCCTTGGCCAACGAGCTTCTCTTCGGTGATCTGGTCGCAGGCGGGAACGTGCGCATTTATGTACAGGGAGAGACGCTCGCGTTCGACATCAACGGCGAACCCCGCTCGCTATGAACGACAGCCCGGCGACAGGCGTCGCCCGGCGCAAGCATCGATCATCGTGTCCCCGGCAAAGGAGTGCCGGTGAACGCGCAAACCTCTGAGGCAGCATCTTCCCGGTGGCCAGGACGACGACCCGCTCGTGGCCACCGACATGCCAGCCCGTGTTCTGCTACACCGGGTTACCGTCTTCCGGCGCTTGCGATGTCTTTTCGCTTCGAGCGTGCTTATCGCGCTCGATACACGATACGGCCTTTCGTAAGGTCGTACGGGGTCAGTTCGACAGTGACCTTATCCCCCGTAAGAATGCGGATATAGTGCTTGCGCATCTTGCCGGAGATATGAGCCGTGACGGTGTGACCGTTCTCCAGCTCGACCCTGAAGACAGTGTTCGGCAGGGTCTCGGTGACCGTACCTTCCATTTGGATAACGTCGTCTTTTGACATAGTTTTTGTATGTTGTACTGCGTGATCGGATCCGGGCCATGAAGCTCCGGGAGTGTACCATAGGTTGAGCGTCCCGGCGGGGCAGCAGGGAGTGTTGAATCGTTTCGTACCGCGTCGATTGCCCGATGTGTCTTAAACCGCGCCGACTCCAGCGGTCGCCAAATCTGCCGGGGCCGATCCCATCCGGAAATATCGCATATCGCGCGGGGCGCGGTTTAACCGAGGTCCAAGGGTCGCGTGCGATCGAACCTGACCCACCTGTGGCCGTCCCACGCCTCGATCGGGCGGAATCGCTCTTTATACCGCATCTTCGGCGAGTCTCGAAGCCAATACCCGAGATAGAGATAGGGAGCGCGGATGCGTCGAGCCGCTTCGATCTGCGCCAGGATGGCGAAGGTCCCCGGCGAGCGTTCCGAGAGCGTCGGGTCGAAGAAGGTGTAGACGGCGGAGAGCCCCTGCTCGAGGAGGTCCGTCACGGCCACGCCGACCAGTCGCTCCCCGAGCCTCATCTCGATAAAGCGCGTCGATCCGCCCCAACGCTCGACCAGAAAGCGGCGGTAGCTGCCTTCGGAGGCATCGTCCGCCATACCGCCTTGCGGATGGCGCTCCCTGAGGTAACGTCTGTAGAGTTCGAAATGGCTCGGCTTGAAGGTCGCCGGGGTATCGAGCAGGCTCAGCTCGGCCGAATTACGGCGCCAGTTGCGACGTTGCGAGCGGTTCGGGACGAAATCCGCAACCGGCACCCGGACCGGCACGCAGGCCGCACAGCCGCGACAGGCCGGTCGGTAAACATGGGAGCCGCTGCGGCGGAACCCCTGATCGACCAGGGCCTGGTAGGTCGCGCCGTCGATGTGGGCGGTGGGGTCAACGAAAAGGGTCCGTGCCCGGCGCTCGGACAGATAGGAGCAGCTGTGCTCGCCGGTCAGGTAGAGGGCGAGATGGCGCCCTGCAAGGGGGCCGTCCGCGGCGTTCATAGTGTCTCCGCGTTGCCGTCGAGAAGGGGGAGGTGCTCGCGTCCGTCGTCCCAGTGCCGACCGGGCGTTGCCGGAGCGGCCAAACGGCAGAGCCGATCCAAGCGACGCACCAGCTCGTCGCGAGGGATCTCGACGGCGCCCAAACGCATCAGATGCTCGGTGCGCATCTGACAGTCGATCAGGCCGAAACCCCACTGCGTCAGGCGCTCGCACAGATGTACGAGTGCAACCTTCGAGGCGTCGGTCGCCCGGCTGTACATGGATTCTCCGAAGAATGCGCCTCCGACGGCAACCCCGTAGAGGCCGCCTGCGAGCTTCCCGTCCTGCCAAACCTCGACCGAATGTGCGCTCCCGCGTCGATGCAGGGTTTCATATGCCATCACCATTTCCGGAAGGATCCAGGTGCCGCCGTGCGCGTCTCGCGGTGCCGCGCAGCCGCGAATGACCGCGCCGAAGTCGCGATCCATGGTGACCCTGAATGTCTGCTTGCGCAGTCGTTTGCGTAGGCTGCGCGGCACCTTCAAGGCTTGAGGAAAGAGCACGGTGCGCGGGTTCGGGGACCACCACAGGATGGGGTCGCCTTCGCTGAACCAGGGAAAGATGCCGCGTCTGTAGGCGCTTTCGAGGCGCTCCGGCGACAGATCGCCGCCGAACGCCAGCAGGCCGTCGGGATCGCGCAGTGCGTGGCGAACATCCGGGAATGCGGACCTGTCGTACGGGT
This sequence comes from Thiocapsa rosea, assembly GCF_003634315.1. NCBI lineage: Bacteria > Pseudomonadati > Pseudomonadota > Gammaproteobacteria > Chromatiales > Chromatiaceae > Thiocapsa > Thiocapsa rosea. The sequence goes on along the minus strand of NZ_RBXL01000001.1, from coordinate 397,130 downwards.
CGAGTCGCGGGATCATGATGAACCCTGTCCGGCCGGTGCCGAGGCGGCCGATAGGCTGTTGTCTCGGCGGTGGGGACTGTGGGTCTGCATCTCGGCGATGTAGTCGTCCATGCCCTCCGCCTCGAGGGTCACGAAGCGTGCGATGGCGTCGCGAAAGGCCGAGTCGGCGATCCAATGGGCCGACCAGGTCGGGGTCGGCAGGAAGCCGCGGCTGACCTTGTGCTCGCCTTGTGCACCCGGCTCGAAGCGGGTCAGGCCCTGCTCGATGCAATAGTCCAGGCCCTGGTAGTAGCATGCCTCGAAATGCAGGCTGTGGAAGTCCTGAAAACATCCCCAATGGCGTCCGTAGAGCGAGCGTGCGCCGACCAGGTCGAAGGCGGCGGCGACGATGTCGTTGCCGTAGTCGGCCAGCACCAGCAGGAGATTCTCGCCCATCGTCTCGCCGATGGCCTGGAAGAAGGGCAGCGAGAAGGTCGGGATCCCGCCGCGCTTGTCGAAGGTGTCGCAATAGAGGCGATGGAAGGTGGCCCATTCCGCCTCCGTGACGGCGTTGCCGGGGATGCGTCGAATCCGTACGCCGGATTCGACGACGCGGCGCCGCTCGCGTTTGACCTTTTTGCGCTTCTCGGCCGTAAAGGTCCCGAGATAATCCTCGAACGTGTTGTAGCCCCGGTTGTTCCAATGAAACTGACACCCGACGCGTTTGATCAGGCCTTGATCCTCGAGCAACGCCTGCTCGTCGTCCGCCGTGAACAGCCAATGCAGCGAGGAGACCCCCGCCTCCTCGGCCACCCGGATCGCGCCCTGAATCAGTGCGCGTGCATGGTCTCGGCGCGCGGGCGAATCCCCGGTCAGGAGTCGCGGTCCCGTCGCGGGCGTATAGGGCGACGCGATAACGAGCTTCGGATAGTACCGCAGCCCTTTGCGCCGATAAGCGTCGGCCCAGCTCCAGTCGAAGACGAACTCGCCGTAGGAGTTGAACTTCAGGTAGCAGGGCGCGGCCGCGACCAGATGTCCCTTCGTATCGTGCAGCGCGAGATGCCGCGGCAACCAACCGAGCGACTCGCCCACGCAGCCGTGACGCTCCATGGCATCGAGGAATTCATGCCGCAGGAAGGGGCTGTCGTCCCCGACGAGCCGGTTCCATTGATCCGCGGGGATGTCGGCAATCGCCGAGTGGGTCGTCAGTCTATACATGGACATCGATCGGAAGGCCGGGCCGGTATCAGGCACATGAGGGCGCCCGATCGGTGCCCAAGGCATCGGGGTGCTCGGTTGCGCTATTTGTCCGCGGCGGCCAAGGCGTCCAGATACTTCTCCGCATCCAACGCGGCCATGCAGCCGGTTCCGGCGGAGGTGATTGCCTGACGATAAACGTGGTCCATCACATCGCCTGCGGCAAAGACGCCCGGCACGGAGGTGGCCGTCGCATTGCCGTCGATTCCGCTGTTGACCTTGATGTAGCCGCCGGCCATCTCGAGCTGACCGTCGAAGATCTGGGTATTGGGCTTGTGACCGATGGCGATGAAGACGCCTTGCAGATCGATATCCTGCGTCGCGTCGTCGAGCGTGCTCTTGATGCGCATCCCGGTGACGCCGGTCGCGTCGCCGAGGATCTCCTCGAGCGTGTGGTTCCAGGCGATCTTGACGTTGCCGTGCTCGGCCTTCTCGAACAGATGCTTCTGCAGGATCTTCTCCGCGCGAAGGGCGTCGCGTCGATGTACCAGGATGACCTCGGAGGCGATGTTCGACAGATAGAGTGCCTCCTCGACCGCGGTGTTGCCGCCGCCGATGACGGCGACCTTCTGGTTGCGATAGAAAAAGCCGTCGCAGGTTGCGCAGGCCGAGACCCCGCGGCCGCGAAAGGCCTCCTCCGAGGGCAGGCCGAGATACATGGCGCTGGCGCCGGTGGCGATGATGAGTGCATCGCAGCTGTAGACGGCCGAGTCGCCGGTCAGCTTGAAGGGACGCGTCCCGAGATCGACCGCGTTGACGTGGTCGAAGATGATCTCGGTCTCGAAGCGCTCGGCGTGGCGACGCATCCGCTCCATCAGCTCGGGGCCTTGGACGCCGTCGGGGTCGCCGGCCCAGTTGTCCACGTCCGTCGTCGTCATCAACTGGCCGCCCTGTTCCAGGCCCGTCACCAGGACCGGGCTCAGGTTGGCGCGAGCGGCGTAGACGGCCGCCGTGTAGCCGGCGGGGCCGGACCCCAGGATCAAGAGCCGGCAGTGTTTGGTTTCGCTCATATCTCGATTCTCCAGTTAAACCGCGCCCGGTGCGGTATGCGATGTTTTGGATGGGATCGGCCCCGGCAGACTTGACGATCGCTCGAGCCGGCGCGGTTTAAAAGATTAAAAAATATATCATTCTCGACGCGGTTGAGTTGCGCGTTGTGTTCGGGTCGGGCGACGCCTCGAATCCGGTCGGGATTCGCGGTCCCTCACGGCGATGCGGCGCTCGAGGTCCTGCGCGACACCCCGGCAATGCCGTGCCGTCCGCGCGCGGCGTTCAGGGGTTCTTCGTCCCCTCGGTCCTCGCGGTCACACGGCGGACCAAAGGTCCCAGTGTCAGGCCCTGCACCAGCACGGAGAAGACCACGATGATGTAGGTCACGCTCAGGAGCAGATCGCGCGGCTCGCCCTCCGGCAACGACAGGGCCAAGGCAACCGAGATCCCGCCCCGCAGGCCGCCCCAGGTCAGGATCGAGAGGAAGCCGGGCTCGAAGTGGCGATGGCGGCGCAGCAGGTGGAAGGGCAGACCGACACTGGCCAGTCGGGCGAGCAGCACCAAGGGGATCGCAAGGAGACCGGCCAGCATGAACTGCCCGGTGATGCTGATCGCCAAGACCTCCAGTCCGATGATCACGAACAAGACGGCGTTGAGGATCTCGTCGACCAGCTCCCAAAAGTCGTCCAATCGATACCGGGTGGCCTCGGTCACGGCGATGGCGCGGCCCCGACTGCCGATGATGAGGCCCGCGACCACGATGGCGATCGGTGCCGAGACGTGCGCATGCTCGGCGATGGCATAGCCGCTCATGGCCAGCGCCAGGGTCACCATGATCTCGACCTGATAGTTGGCGGTCTTGCTGATCATGTACAGCGCGATCCAGCCGATCACGAAGCCGAACGCCAGCCCTCCGACGATCTCGGTGGCGAAGATCATCAGGGTGTTGCCGAACCCCGGCGTCGTCTCGCCGGCAGCAAGGCCGGCCAGCAGTATGAAGACCACGACCGCAACGCCGTCGTTGAAGAGCGACTCTCCGGTGATCTTCATCTCCAGCGACTTCGGGGCCTTCGCGTTCTTCAGGATGCCGAGCACCGCGACCGGGTCGGTGGGCGAGATAAGCGCACCCAGGAGCATGCAATAGATGAACGGGATCTCGATCCCGAGCGCGTGGAACAGGAGCCAGCTACCGCAGCCGATGAGGACGGTTGCTCCGATGACGCTCGCCGAGGCGAGGATCGCAATCGCCCACTTGTGTCTGGCGAGCTCGCGTAGGTCGACGTGGAGCGCGCCTGCGAAGAGCAAAAATCCCAACATCCCCTGCAGCAGGGCCTCGCTGAAATCGATGCTGGCCAGCATGCGTTGAACCTCGTGCTCCAACTCCCGGGCAAACGGGAACGGCAGCAAGAGCACGAGTGAAAACACCAGGGCGATCAGCATCAGGCCGATGGCGTTCGGGAGCTTGAGATAGCGATCGTTCAGCCAACTGAAGAGCGCCGAGAATCCGATCAGGACGGCGAGAACATCAAAAAGTCGCATCGTTTTGGGGTCCTTGTTCGCTGGGCCGTGGCGTTTTCGAATCGGCGAGCCTTAAGCGGTCCGCTGTTTGTTCCGCACGCACATCCCGGAGTGATCGCCTGTGCATCGACCGCAGGGGAAGGCCAGGCCGGATTCGCGTCCGGTCCGATGATGGCCTGCGATGCGCAGCCGCAGCGCGATTATGCCGCGTCTTCGCCGGTTCGGCGCGCGGTGACGCAGCCGCGCTCATGCGAACTCGCCGCCGGCCGAGGCGTTTTGGGCACGGGGTCGCGTTCCCGGCAGACGCGCCGATGCTCACTTGACACATGGCATTCGGCAGTCTAGAAGTCTCGTTTACAGGAGATTGCGAAACATATCGAGTGTAGATCATGACGTGTCGGCAAGGCGGTTGCATTCTCTGCGTCCTTTTCATTGCCGGGATCCTGTCCGGCTGCGCCACTTCGCGCAACGATCTCGGCGGCCCGCGCGCCGACGTGGTGCTGGCCGGCTTGTCTCAAGTCGGAACGCCCTATGTTTACGGAGGAAACACGCCCGGCCAAGGCCTGGATTGCTCCGGGCTCACCTATTACGCGCACCATGTCGCCGGGGTGCAGATCCCGCGTGTCTCGATCGAGCAGCTGCGCGCGGCCACACCCGTGCCGGGTCGCCAGCCGCGGGCCGGCGACATGGTCTTCTTCCGCACCGGACCGGAGCAGCACCATGTCGGCCTGATGGTGGACAACGAGCGTTTCGTGCATGCCTCGACATCCCGCCGAGAGGTCCGGCTCGACCGCCTCGAGACGCCGTACTGGCAGGCCCGTTACCTGGGTGCCGGAACCTACCTCGACTGATCCGCCCGATCGGACGCGGCCTTCCGCTCGCGTTTTTTGGCCCAATGTAGCACAATGCGCGACAGCTTCCGGTCGAGCCGGGGGTGTCGATGTCACCACAATGAAATACTCGAAGGAGTTGACAAACATGTCCGATAAGCCAATGAGCACGAGCCGTCGCGACGCTGTCAAGGTGATGCTGGGTACCGCTGCCGCGATCCCGGTCATCAATTTGGTCGGCTTCGGCACCGCGCGCGCCGAGGTTCCTGCAAACGCAGTTGCCGCGAACGATCCCACCGCGGTCGCGCTCAAGTACAGCGCCGATGCAACCAAGTCCGATCGTGCTGCCGCCGCTCGTCCCGGTCTTCCGCCCGATGAGCAGATCTGCTCGAACTGCCAGTTCCACCTCCCCGACGTCGCCGGTGCGACCGAGGAATGGCACGGCTGCAGCCTGTTCCCCGGCAAGTTGATCAACGTCAACGGCTGGTGCGCGTCCTGGACCCTTAAGGCCGGCTGATCGCGTCGATCAATCGGCTCGGATCGTCCGTAACGGGGCCGTTTGGCCCCGTTTCTCTTTGCATGGCCGAACCTTGGGATGCCCAATGCGCCCGGGCTCGTGTCACCCCCGACAGCCATGTTCCCCTGATCGTCCGACTCTGCTCCTTCCAGGTCCAGTTTTTGCTTTGATTTCGAGAACGCAATCCTTCCCAGACGTTCTCCGGTGATCCTCATGACCTTCTCGCAACACCCCTCGTCCTCGAGTTCCGAGATTGCCCAACCCTTCGGCGGTTCGATCCGTTCTCCCGATACCTCGGCCCCGAGTTGGCGCATGGCGGTTCTGCGCGGTATCGTCTGGGGCCTGATCGGGATGATCTATGCGCCCTTGTTTACGGGTCTCGCAGAGTTGTTCCAGGGCCTCGGCTTCGGCCACGGGACCTACATCGCTGCCGCAGCCTTGGCGGGTGCCGTCGGGGCCGCGCTCTACGGAGCGCGTGAGGTGGCCCTGATCGCGACGGGCATCGGTGTCCTGGTCGGCGTCCTTGTCCTGACGCTCTTTGCCGAGCAAATCGCTGTTTTCCATGTGGTTTTTGTAGCGGCTGCCGTCGCCGGTCTGGTCGGTCTGACCGTGAGCTTTCCGGCACGTTGCTCGAGACATGTCCCGGGGAAGACCATGGCGGGCCTGGCGACGGGTGCGATCGGCGGCGGTTTTCTGGCGCTGGTCGAGCCTTTTCACCCGAATCCATTCTCCTCGTTCGCGGTCCTGGCGTTTCTGGTCAGTGTCAACGGGGTACTTTATGTCGCGACCGTGCGCTGGTGGCTGTCGGTGTCGCATCGGTTGCATTGCGAGTCGCGGCCCTGCTACATCATCGAGTCCTTGGTGATGGCGACGCTGGCAGGTGTGGCCGCCGGCAGCGTTTGGATGATGATTGGTCCTCTTATCGATATCGAGAGCGGGTTGTGGGAATCCGCGAGTGCGGCCATGCACGATCGCATCCCGATGGCGATTCTCGGGGGGCTGTTCGGTGGCGCGATCGCAGGCATGCTGCTCGAGCTCTTTCGGTTCTCCTGGGTGCACGACATTTAAACCACGTCCAGAGCGACACGCGTCGTTTTCATGTTGCGGTTGGCTTCGGAGATGTCCTCGATCTCGGTGAGACGCGGTTTAAAGTTTAATATTTTTGAATACTTTAAACCGCGCCGGCTCCGACACGTTGTCGGAGCCGGCGCGGCCAAGACACTCCAACACACGACGCATATCGCATCGGGCGCGGTTTAAAGACATGGCGAAAACAGCCTCAAGCCGGAAATGGCTCGATCGGCAGCACAGCGATCCCTACGTCAAGCGCGCGCAGCGCGAGGGGTATCGTTCACGCGCCGCCTATAAACTGCTCGAGATCCAGGAGAAGGACCGGATCTTTCGCCCGGGGATGAGGGTCTTGGATTTGGGTGCCGCTCCGGGCAGTTGGTCCCAGATCGCCGCACGCCTCGTCGGGGCGCGCGGCAGTGTCGTTGCGCTCGACCTGCTGCCGATGGATCCGCTGGCCGGCGTCGTCGTCATGCAGGGCGACTTCCGCGAGCCCGAGATCCTCGAGCGGCTCTGTGAAAGCTTCGGCGGCGAGCCGCTTGATCTGGTGCTCTCGGATATGGCCCCCAACATAACCGGAATGACGGTCGTGGATCAGCCGCGCTCGATGTATCTTGTGGAATTGGCCTTGGATCTTGCGCGGTCGCATCTGCAACCCGGAGGGTCTCTGGTCGTCAAAGTGTTCCAAGGCACGGGCTTCGACGACATCCTGACCGAGCTGCGACGGAGCTTCTCCAAAGTGGTCAGTCGTAAGCCCAAATCGTCGCGATCCCAGAGCCGGGAGCTTTACCTCGTCGCCAAAGGCTTTCATCCTTGAGGCGTCGGTGCTAGTTTCGATCGTCCGACCTCGACACAATCGCGTCGGTCCACCATCAGCAGGGGCAAGCGGCCGTGAATGACATGGCGAAAAATATACTTCTTTGGGTGGTCATCGCCGTCGTGCTGATGTCCGTCTTCAACAATTTCACCACTGCGCCGACGACGCCTCGGACCCTGACCTATTCCGAATTTATCGAGCAGGTCCGGGGTGGCGAGGTCAAGGAGGTCACGATCCAGGGTCGCACGATCGAGGGCATCAGCGGGTCGGGGCAGCGGTTCACGACCTTCAGCCCCGGTGACGACGGACTCGTGGGGGACCTCCTGAATCACGGCGTCGTGATCAAGGCCGCGCCTCCCGAGAAGCAATCCGTCCTCATGCAGGTCCTGATCAACTGGTTCCCGCTCCTGATCCTGATCGCGATCTGGATCTTCTTCATGCGCCAGATGCAGGGCGGTGCCGGCGGTCGCGGTGCCATGTCTTTCGGCAAGAGCCGCGCCCGGATGCTCTCCGAGGATCAGGTCAAGGTCACCTTCCAGGATGTCGCGGGTGCCGAGGAGGCCAAGGACGAGGTCTCGGAGATGGTCGATTTCCTGCGCGATCCGAGCAAATTTACGAAGCTCGGCGGCAAGATCCCGAAAGGCGTCCTCATGGTCGGTCCGCCCGGAACCGGCAAAACCCTGCTCGCCCGCGCGATCGCAGGCGAGGCGAAGGTGCCCTTCTTCACCATCTCGGGCTCGGACTTCGTGGAAATGTTCGTCGGTGTGGGCGCCTCGCGCGTGCGCGACATGTTCGAGCAGGCCAAGAAGCACGCTCCCTGCATCATCTTTATCGACGAGATCGACGCGGTCGGCCGGCATCGTGGTGCCGGTCTGGGCGGCGGTCACGACGAGCGCGAGCAAACCCTCAACCAGCTCTTGGTTGAAATGGACGGGTTCGAGGGCAACGAGGGCGTCATCGTCATCGCGGCGACCAACCGCCCCGACGTTCTGGATCCGGCCCTCCTGCGTCCGGGTCGGTTCGACCGCCAAGTGGTCGTCCCGCTCCCGGACGTGCGCGGTCGCGAGCAGATCCTGAAGGTGCACATGCGCAAGATCCCGGCGGGCGAGGACGTGAAGGCGTCGGTCCTGGCGCGCGGCACGCCCGGGTTCTCGGGTGCGGATCTCGCCAACCTCATCAACGAGGCCGCTCTCTTCGCCGCTCGATCGAACAAGAAGATGGTCGACATGGACGACATGGAGAAGGCGAAGGACAAGATCATGATGGGCGCCGAGCGTCGCTCCATGGTCATGTCCGACGACGAGAAGCGGTTGACCGCCTATCACGAGTCCGGCCATGCCATTGTCGGTCGACTGGTCCCCGACCACGATCCGGTGCACAAGGTCAGCATCATCCCGCGGGGTCGGGCGCTGGGCGTGACCCTCTTCCTGCCCGAGGATGACCGCTTCAGCTACAGCAAGCAGCGCCTGGAGAGCAGCATCTCGAGCCTCTTCGGCGGACGCTTGGCCGAGGAGTTGATCTTCGGCCCGGAAAGCGTGACCACCGGCGCGCAGAACGACATCCATCGTGCGACCGAGATCGCGCGCAATATGGTCACCAAGTGGGGTCTGTCCGACAAGCTGGGTCCGCTGACCTACAGCGAGGAGGAGCAAGAGGTCTTCCTCGGGCACTCGGTCACCCAGCACAAGAGTGTCTCGGACGAGACGACGCATCTCATCGACGAGGAGATCCGCAACGTCATCGAGCGCAACTACGAGCGTGCCCGCGGCCTGCTGACCGCCAACATGGACAAGCTGCACGCCATGTCCGCCGCGTTGATGAAATACGAGACCATCGATGCGGAGCAGATCAACGACATCATGTCCGGGCGCCCGCCACGTCCGCCGAGTGACTGGGAGGACGAGGAGACCGGCGGCCGCCCGGCCGGTCGTCGCTCCGATCGCGCTCGACAGGCGGATCCCGAGTCGGGTCCCGACGACGGGACACTTGGACGACCTGCCAGCGAACACTAGGCACGGAGGCCGATATGTCGGGACGTCGTTATTTCGGGACGGACGGGATCCGTGGGCGCGTCGGGGAGGGGATGATCACCCCGGACTTTGTCCTCAAGCTCGGTTGGGCGGCCGGACGCGTCTTCGGCCAGGGCAATGGCGGAAAGGTCCTCATCGGAAAGGACACGCGGATTTCGGGCTATATGTTCGAGTCGGCCTTGGAGGCGGGCCTGGTGGCGGCCGGAGTCAATATCCGGCTGCTCGGGCCGATGACCACGCCCGGTGTGGCCTATCTCACGCGGACCTTTCGCGCCTCGGCCGGCATCGTCATCACCGCCTCGCACAATCCTTATCAAGACAACGGTATCAAATTCTTCTCGGCCGACGGCGACAAGCTCCCGGACGAGGTCGAAGAAGCGATCGAGGCCGAGCTCGAGCGGCCCCTGCGCACGGTTGATTCAGCCGCGCTCGGCAAGGTGAAGCGGATCGACGACGCCAACGGGCGTTACATCGAGTTCTGCAAGAGCACCGTTCCGACGAGTATGAATTTCCGTGGACTGCGTGTCGTCGTCGATTGCGCCCACGGCGCGACCTACAACACGGCGCCCTATGTCTTCGAAGAGCTCGGCGCCGAGGTCATCCGCCTCGGCGCCGAGCCTGACGGGTTCAACATCAATCGCGATGTCGGCTCCACCCATCCGGACGCCCTGTGCCGAGCGGTCGTGGAAGAAGGGGCCGATCTTGGCATCGCCTTCGACGGCGACGGCGACCGGGTGCTGATGGTCGACGGCAAAGGCCGGCTGATCGACGGCGATCAACTCCTGTACGTCATTACCAAGGACCGCCTTGCCGACGGGGCGATGCGCGGCGAGGTCGTCGGCACCCTCATGAGCAACCTGGGCTTCGAGCATGCCTTGCAACGCCTCGGCGTCGGATTCGTGCGGGCCAAGGTCGGCGACCGCTACATCATGGAGCATCTGAAGCGCTCGGACGGCATCCTCGGCGGCGAGCCCTCCGGACACATCATCTGTCGCGACCGCACCAGCACGGGTGACGGCATCGTCGCGGCACTGCAGGTCCTGGCCGGGCTAAAACGTCTGGACAGAGAGCTGCACGAGGTCTGTGCGGAGGTTGCGCCCTACCCGCAGGTCCTGATCAATGTCAGGTTGGACGCTCAACGCGACGTCGTCGGCTTGTCCGCCGTGCAGGATGCGGTGCAGACCGCGGAGCAGGCGCTCGCGGGCCGGGGACGCATCCTGCTGCGTCCCTCCGGAACCGAGCCGCTGGTTCGGGTCATGGTCGAGGGTGTCGACGCGAGCGAGGTCCGGCGCCTTGCCGAGTGGCTGGCCGATGTCGTGCGTGCCCAGATCGCGCCTTGCGCGGACGGGCTGCCCTCTTGAGCGCGGCCGACTCGATACATGGAATGTGGTCGACTCGGCTCGCCTTTATCCTGGCGGCGAGCGGATCGGCGGTGGGTCTCGGGAACATCTGGCGCTTTCCCTACACCGCCGGCGAATACGGCGGCGGCGCCTTCGTGTTGGTCTACGTGCTCTGTGTCGTCCTGATCGGCGTTCCGATCATGATGGCGGAGATCATGCTCGGGCGGCGTGGTCGGCGCAGTCCCATCAACACCATGCGCGCACTGGCCAGTGCGGAGGGCCGGTCGCCCGCGTGGCAGTTATTGGGCTGGATGGGGATCCTCGCGGGTTTCCTCATCCTCTCCTTCTACAGCGTGATCGCGGGCTGGACCATGGGGTACATGTTCCGCGCCGCCACCGGGATGTTCACCGGCATCGACGGTGCGGGTGCCGGCGAGATGTTCTCCGGCCTGATCGGCGATGCCGAGCGACTGCTCGCCTGGCACACCATCTTCATGATCATGGTGGTGCTCGTGGTCGCGCGCGGTGTCGCCGGCGGGCTCGAGAAGGCCGTGCGCGTCCTGATGCCGGCGCTGTTCGTGCTCCTCGTGGTCATGGTCGGATACGGCATGCAGGCCGGAGATTTCGACAAGGCGGTGACCTATCTCTTCGAGCCTGACTTTGCCGAATTTCAGGGCAAGGCGGGCGAGGCGATCCTCAGCGCCATGGGCCAGGCGTTCTTCAGCCTGAGCCTCGGGATGGGCGCCATCATGATCTACGGGTCCTACCTGAAACGCGACTCCTCGATCGCACAGAACACCATGATCATTGCCGGCCTGGATACCCTGGTGGCCCTGTTGGCCGGGCTTGCGATCTTCCCCATCGTCTTCGCCCACGGCCTGGCACCGGACAGCGGCCCCGGTCTGATCTTCCAGACCCTGCCGATCGCCTTCGGAGACATGCCGGGCGGGCCTTTCTTCGGGACCCTGTTCTTCGTGCTGCTCCTGTTCGCGGCCTGGACCTCGGCCATCTCCCTGTTGGAGCCGCTCGTGGCCTGGCTGGTCGAGAATCTGAGTTTCAGCCGGGTGCGTGCCTCCGTGTTGGGCGGCCTGACTGTTTGGCTGCTGGGCATCGCCTGTCTGCTCTCGTTGAATGCCTGGTCGGAGGTCAAGATTTTCGGCAAGGGCTTTCTGGATCTCTTCGACTTTCTGACCGCGAACATCCTGTTGCCCTTAGGAGGTGTCCTGATTGCAGTCTTTGCCGGCTGGATACTCGCGCGGTCCTCGTCCTCCGATGAGCTTCAGATGGGCGAGGGTCTGGCATACCGGCTTTGGTGGGTGCTGATCAGGTACGTTGCCCCCATCGCCGTCGGCATCGTGCTGCTGAATGCCGTCGGCGTGCTCAAATGGTTCGGGTTGGGGTGAATCGGACGGTGATCAGCTTCGAGAGATCCGCTCGGCTCGGACCCGGGCGGAACGATGCGCACGCAGGATGTGCGTGTATCGAGGGGCCTGAGTCAATGCTCGTCGAGCGACGGAATTGGGATCTTTTCATTCTCTAAACCGCGTCACGCAGACGGCTTTCGATGCCCTTGAGGGGGCAGGGGCTTTCTAAACGTCGGTTTTTCACTCGGGACGCGGTTTAGCTGTGGCTATCGTCAGAAAAAGTGCTCTGGTGCCTTACTCGGCATCGCAGATGTTCGACCTCGTCTACGATGTCGGCTCTTACCCGAAATTTCTGCCCTGGTGCGATAAGACACGCGTCATCTCGGAAACAGACGAGAAGATCTGCGGCCAGATCGAGGTCGCTCGCATGGGGATTCGCCAGACCTTCAGCACCTGTAATCGGTTCGAGCGCGACCGGCGGATGGACATCGATCTGCTCGACGGCCCCTTCCGAAAGCTGGTCGGCGGGTGGCGTTTCGTCCCGTTGCGCGAGGATGCCTCCAAGGTCGAGCTGGAGCTGGAGTTCGAGTTCTCGGGACATCTGATCGACAAGGCCTTCGGAGCCGTCTTTCACCAGATTGCCAATACGCTGGTGGATGCCTTTTGTCGGCGTGCCGAAGAGGTCTACGGTGACTGACTATCTGAAGGTGTCCGTGGCCTATGTCGGTGCCGACGACCAAATGCTCCGTCCGCTCGAGGTGCGCATGGGGGCGACGGTGCGCGAGGCGATCGAGCAATCCGCCGTGCTCTCCAGGTGCCCCGAGATCGATCTGGCGGTCAACCAGGTCGGCATTTTCGGAAAACTGGCTAAACTGGATCAGATCTTAGAGGATGGCGATCGCGTCGAGATCTATCGCCCCTTGATTGCCGATCCGAGGGAGGCGCGCAAACGCCGTGCAGCGGAGGGCAAGGTCATGCGCAAGGGCAGCGCGGATGCCGATACGAGCAGCGGAACCTGAGCCGGCGCGTCACGGATCGCCGAGCATCCTCGGGGTGCATCGCGATCGCACCGGCCTCCTCGAACGGGCTGACGTTACTCCTTCGGCTCCAAGCCGATTGTTTCCAGGGCGCGTGTAATCAAGCCCTTACGTTCCTGATAATCGGGAACGGAGACGACCATTTCCTGCGGCTCTCTCGCCTCGGCGCGCGCCGGATTGGGGCGAATATCCCCCTCGATCCGCGCAAGGCTATCATCGTCCTGAAAATGCAGAGTCAAGAAGCGGATCTCCATAGGATCGTGCCCGCGCTGAATGGTATAGGTGTAGTCCCAGCGATTGGCCTGGAAGAAATCCGTGAGCAAGGGCGTACCAAGCAGAAACTGGACCTGGCGCTTGTTCATCCCGAGCTCCAGGCGATCGACCATCTCCTCGGTGATGATATTGCCTTGTTGCACCGTCATCTTGTAGACGAACGGGAGATCCTCCAGGACAGAGCCCCGATACTGCTCGGGCTTTTTGTCACGGGAGCAGCCGGCCGTTGCAAGCGCAACCAGGCAGCCGAGAATCGAGATATAAACCAACTTTCGCATGTCTTGAAAACAGCGCATTTGCAGTGAACCCAGGCATGATACAGCAGCGCCCGGATCCGATCATCGGGGCGACGAATCAGAAGACGAATCGGGCAGGCCCGCGCACCGCGCAGGACCCGCCTTAAGACGGGGAGATGGGATTTGGAAATCGAGCAGATCAAACAGGCAGGTCTCAAGGTCACCGCCCCGCGGGTCGCGATCCTCGCCATTCTCGAGAACTGCGGCAAGCGCCACTTAAGCGCCGAGGATGTCTACAAAGAGCTCCTCAACAACGGCGAGGAGATCGGGCTTGCCACCGTCTACCGCGTCTTGACCCAGTTCGAGGGCGCGGGGCTGGTGTGCCGGCGACACTTCGAGACCGGGCAGTCGGTCTTCGAGCTCAACAGCGGAGACCACCACGACCATCTGGTGTGCATCAAGTGCGGCAAGGTCGTGGAGTTTTGCGACCCGGTCATCGAAGAGCGCCAATCCAAGATCGCCGAGGAGCGCCACTTCCGGATCGAGGATCACTCGCTCGTGCTCTACGGGATCTGCGCGGAGTGCGAGAAGACGAGGAAGCGGTGATCGGCGACGCCAGGACCGATCACCTCGGACTTCCCTAAGGGGTCGTCACCGCGACGTTGGTGGCGCCGACGGTCACGCCGGCCGTCTGCAGGCGAAGAAACAACCGGTTCGTGGCTGGATCGAAGGCGACTCGCTGACCCGAGCCGCTGACCAGAACGGTGTAATAGGCGGTTTCGTCTCTTGCAAGGCTGCGGGTGAGACTGTTGCCGCAGGCGATCCACTCGCCTTGAGCATCGGTCTCGCACACTCGGAGGCTTAGCGGCAGGCCGCGCCCGCCGTCGTCCGCGCTGGCGGTAACCGTCCCTCCGCTGCCGATGTTGACCGCCGCAACGGCAAAGAAGCCGGTTCCGTCTCGACTCGGAAGCCGCACTACGCCGTCGCCGCTCGGGGTTACACCGACCGCAAGCAGATCGGGCGGTGCGGTCGACGCCGCCGAGAGGATAAAGGTGTTGAGGCCGGTGTGGCTGGGTGCCGGAGCGGTATTGGTGCAGTCAAATACCGGGGCGATCTCGATAGCCCGCAGGGCGCCGTGAGGCGTCAATGCGAAGACGAAACCTTGGGTCGCACCCGGGGCGATGTCCATCGGGGTATCGGGTGTGCCGGTAGCGATATTGAGTGCGTTGGTCGCCTGAAAGCCGAAACTCGCCGGAATGCCGCCCGGCAGGGCGATCGAGCAACCGCTGGCGATGCTGTCCCCGCTGTTGATGACGCTCGCAAAGGCGGTCGCAGTCTCGCCGATGCCCACGGCGCGGGCGTAGGGAAGCACGGCCGCATGGATGGTCGTGGCGCCGACGGGAAGGGTCTCGAAGGTCGCAACGCAGCGCGTGTCTCCATTCAGCGAATGGATGTAGGGGCAGGATGCGTCTCCCGACCACCCCGTGAACACCGAACCGGGTGCAGCCACGGCAGCAAGACTTACCTCCGATCCAAGATCGAAGTCAGCGTCGCAGATCGCGCCGCAGTCGATACCCGACGGGGTCGATGTCAGGGTCCCCCGACCCGTGCCCGCCTGCGAAACGGTGACACGCCCGCTTCCTCCGATGAAGCCGGCTTGACGCCCGAGCCAGTACGCCAAGAGATAGTCGACACCCGCAAAGGCCATGTCGGGCGCTCCCGGATCGACCAGCCTCCAAGGCTGGCGCTCCCAAATAAAGGTGGCACCTGCTCGATCGTCGACATCGGTGGCAACAGCCGACAGACCGGGACATTCCGGATCTTCGGGATACTTCCAGCGCACATCCAGCGGCTCGGCCGTTTGAGGCGGGTTGGGGAACAATCGAAGCTGAGCGAGATGCTCGGCGATCACGGCCTCGACGGAATCCTCGGGTGCCGCCTGCGTGGCATAGATAAAGCTGAAGAAGACGTTCTTGTGGTCTTCGACCGCGGACCAGAGCGCATCTCTCAGGACATCGCGTTGAAGTCGCTCGCGTCGCACCGGGTCATCCTCAAGCCTGACCCAGGTGTACATCGGCATAAAGGCGATATTCAGCCCGTGATAGCTGGCGCCGCATCGATTCGTATTCTCCCAACCCGTCGCGATCGCAAGCCAGTTTTCGACCTGCTCGTCGTAATGCGCCAGCAGGGCTGCATGACGCGCCTCGTATCCCGGAACCCCGGCGGTGACCTGCAGCGCAACCCGAAAGGTTGCGGCAAGCTGGATCGCCTGACTCGGCAAGAGGACATCGGGCAGCCATCCGAGGCCGGGGATTTGACGCGCGATTTCGGTCGGGTTCGGCCAGAACCCCAACATTCCAGAGCCCTCCGCCTCGAATGGGCTGGTGCGAATGTTGAGGATCGGTATTCCGTCCGGGGTTTCGTCGTCGGTGTAGACCGTATGCTGTAGCTCAATCGTGGTCGAGAAGTTGCTCGCCCCGTTGATGATGACCTTCACGCGCTTGCGTTCGCGCCTCATGAGCTGCTCGGCGAAGGTTGCGACATCTTCCCGAATGAGCTGACGAATGCCGGGATCGGATGTCGCCTCGTAAGCGAGCGACATGCCGAGCAGCACGCCTTGGTATTGATCGCGACTGACCCGGCCACGCCAGTGCCAGAGTGCATCCTCGTAAGGAACGTCTCGAATGACCTCTGGATCTTCGGCAGGCAGTGTCGCTAGGATGGCTTCCGAACTGTCGGCCGGTGCCGCGAACCGAGCGAGATAGCCCGCATCCCCCGAGATCCGCCACCATCGATGCAGCACCCTGACCGTCTCGGCAACCTGGTCTACCGCATCGGCCGCGCCGGTCACCTGCAGACGCAGCGCTTGCGCGGCCAGATAGGCGCCGGTCCAGATCGCAGGATCCCGCCTACCGCCGTAACTGCGCACCTGCGAGTAGGTGTCGTCGGTGAACTGCGCGGACATGACCCCGCCGGCCGGCATCAGGTGCTCGCGCATCCAGGCGTCGTGCTCGACGGCGCGCCGATGCAGGTCTTCGAGATCCGAGCCGGAATTGAACCCACCGGAGAAGGCGGCGCTGCTCATCGTCCATATCAGCAGTGCGGCAAAGCCCAAGAAAAACGATGTTGGCAGTGTTTTCATTGTGAACATCTTCTTAACCCGTTCGGCTGCCGCGCAGGGTGCGGCGACGATTGTCATCTAAACTGCGCCCAGTGCGGTATGCGTAGTGTGTTGGCTTGGCCGCGCCGGCTCCGACGGCCGTCGGAGCCGGCGCGGTTTAAGACCCGGTCCTGGGGTTTCGGTTTCCGTTCAAATGCTACGGTTACGCAAGACATGCTGCAGGTGTCGGGAGATTAGGCGAGTATCGTATCCGCTCACTTGGCGAATCGCACTCTCCCAGTATTGGGTCAGCGGCACGCCGCAGGGGTTGCGTGTGAGCAGCTCGCGTTTTAGGAAGGGGTAGCCGTGCCGACGCAATAAGGGCTCCCAGAAGAAGTGGCTGGGGTTAACGGGCACACCGGCCATCAATTTCTCGAACAACCATTTGAGATAATCGCGCTGTGGTAACCGCGCGGCCCAATCGGGATTGTCCAGCCAGCGGCGTTGCAGATCGTCGATTAGCTCCATCGCCACAGCGCGGTAGGGATAGAGCGCTTCTAATTGCAGTCCGGCGGCCAGCATTCGCCGCGAGAAGCCGATCTCGTGATGATGGATGACCAGCTCTTTCGTTTGGGTGTAGCAGACATCCCTCCAGAACCGGTGGAACTCGGTCGCTGCCAAGGCCGGGCGATGGAGGAGGAGGAAGTAGCTCTGCAGATGATAGTGGTGCTCAAAATTATCCGTAATGCCCCAGATGTCGGCTTGAGTCGGGTCGGCCTGTCGCAGGAGCTCACTCAGCGAGTGAAAGGGGCCGTAAACACTGTCATTGGCCAGGATGAGGCTGTCGAGCGTGGCGAGGTCCGGGATCTCCCGTATGGCATCCTTATAGGCCCCGAAGTCGTAGCCGCGGTTGCGCCGCCGCAAGATCAAAGCGCAGTGCGGACGCAGCACCTCGACCGCAGACGGCAAGAGCCGAGGGCTGTTGGTCACGAACAGGATATCGTAGCCGGCCTCTCGCAATTGCTGCAGATAGAAAAGCACGTACTGATGGACGAGACCCTTGTCGTCGTAGTGGACGAAGACGGCGATCCGCTTGGTCTCGGCCAACCCGCCATCGCCGTCCCAGCGTTGGACAACCCAACTCGGGTCACGCGCAAAGCGCACGCGCATCCAACAGGTTCGGTGCTCGATGAAGTTGCCGAGTCGGCGCCCGGTGAGTGCTTGACGAAATTCGCGCAACCCCATAGAACAATCCTTTAGTACTGCGTGAGTCGGGCTACTTGGATCTGCTCGGGTCTGCGCCGATGCCGGCACCTTCGATGCCGGCTGCCGCCGCGGCCAGGCGTGCATGGGAAATTGCGAGGTCGTTCAGCGGACTCTCGGGAGATGTTAATTGCGCCGCTCGCGAAAACCACCCGAAGGCTTCGGCTGGATCCGCCGCATGATTCAAGGCGAGAATGCCCAGCACAAACGCCAGTTCGCCCGTCAGCATCTCGGGCGCCAGGGTCAGTTGCCGGGCGATGGCGGGCTCGAGCGTCGCCGCTGCAGTGTAAGCTCCGCTGTGGACCAGACGCTGAAAGACCTCGCAGCAGAGGCCAAGGACATGAGGGGCCGATGAAGGCGTGACCGCCAAGCGCTCTTGACATGCACGGGCCGCAGCCTCGGGCTCGGCAATGGCTTGGGCCGACAGGAGGGCGCTTTCGATTGCTCGTGCGAGGTCGTCTTGGTCTGCGTCGCCGGCAGCGGTCGAGGCTTGCAGGTGTTCGCCGGCAGCCCGGAACCAAGTGAGCGCCGCCTCCGCATCGTTTCGGTCATTCAGGGCAAGCAATCCACGGGCATGACAGGAACGGGCATAGTCGTATGCTGCGAGGCCGAGCGCGTCGAGTACACCCGGCGCATCCGGCCACTCGGTGCAACGCGCGTCAGCCAAGGCGTTCGCTGCCGCGTAGTCACCGCTGAAGGCCAGATCGACGAAACACCGTTCCAGATCGACTTCGAAGCGACGTCGTGAGTTCGCCCCGCTGCCGTCGGCTCCGACGAATGCCTCGCGAGCGGCCTTCAAGCGCATCGGAGCTTCGGATGGAGACACGCGGGTCGAAGCCTCGAGCGAACCCAATCGGCACAGCTCGACGAGATGCTCGGTCTCGCCGTCGTCGCAGCCGATCGATTGCAGAGCCTCGCGAAGGGCAACCCCGGCACGCTCGCCGAGCTGGAAACAGGACAGCGCGCGTCCGGGTTCATTCGCATGACGTAGCGCGATGAAGGCACTCCGATAGGCTAGACCACAGAGATTGGCCGGGATCACTGCGCCAAATCTCCCGAAACTCTCGATCTCGATCGGCCCGGCCAAGACCGTCTCGGGGCGCTCGAGATCGATGCCGTAAAGACGCCGATAGGTGTCGGTCAGGCCGCGCAGCTCCGCCTGTGCCGCCTCGATGTCGCCCGCGTTGACATACTCCTTGATCAATCGCCCGGAAAACCCGTGAGCGAGCGGTTCGTCCGGATCCAGCGAACCGAGTCGGCGCTTTAGATAGTCGCGGTAGAGATCCCGGTCGAGTGTGCGAGAGAGATCGCAAGGCCGTGACTGACGGCAGGCCAGTGCCGTCAGATTCGTCGCCGACGCTCGGATGTCGACCTGCGTGAAGCCATGTTCCTCGAGCAGCCGGCGCAGCGCCGCCTCGCTGAAGAGTACAAGGTGATATCCGGGGGTCAGAATCGGCAGCAGCGCGCCGGGAGACGCATCCGGGCTGACCCCGGCGGCATTCGGCGTGCTGATCACCAACCATCCGTCTGGAGCCAAGATCGGCGTGATGTCGTCCAGGAAGCGGTGGGGGTCCACGACATGCTCGATGACCTCGGAGGCGAGCAGTACGTCGACCGGCGGCTCGCCGCGCAAGGTCTCGGGACCGAGATACGCCGATGTGATGGGAAGATTCAGGAGGTGTCGCCCGGCGCGTGCAAGCGGCGAGGGATCGAAACCGCGAACCTTCCAACCCAGCGCCTCGCGGGCGAAGTCCAAACCGAACCCGAAGCCGCAACCGACCTCCGCATAGCGCCTGACATTGGTCCGATCGAACCAGAACAGGGGTTCGACCATGGTGTCGGGCGCCGCGCCCTGCTCCACATAGAACTTGATGGCGGCCTGCGAAAGAGACGTCCCGGTGTCGGCATCCGCATCCGCCCCGTCCTCCTCATAGGCTGGCGGCGTCAGCCCCGGAAAGCTCAAGGTTCCGCACACGTCGCAGGCGTGGAGTCGCAAAAGATCTTTGGAATTGAAAGGCGACTCAACCGCCAGGACGGAGCGCTTGGCGCCGTCCGAACGGCAGACCGGACAGGCGAACGCCATCGCCGGCGCGGGTGTCCAGTCGATCGTCATGCTCAACCCTCCTGAATGGTTCGGTGTACCTCCACCCTGCTCGAAGCTGCAGCCAAGGGTGCGACGGCAGGATAGCCGATGCGACATGCCGGTGGACACCGGCACTCGCGATTCGCCGCACCGCGCGCAGCTACGGCGCCGTCACTGCGACATTGGTTGCACCCACCGTCGTTCCGTTCGAGGCGAAGCGCAGGAAGAGGCGGTTGTTGGCCGGATCAAAGGCAATCGGCTGACCGGTGCCGGTGGCAAAAACGGTGAAGTAGGCCGTTTGGTCGGCACCGACCAAACGGGTCAGGCTGTTTCCGCAGACGATCCACTCCCCTGCCGGGGTGGTCTCGCAGACCCGCAGGGTTAAGGGCAGGCCGCGCCCGCCGTCGTCGGCGCTGACGGTCACCGTGCCGGCGCTGCCGATGTTCACGGCTGCCGTGGCGAAGAAGCCGATGCCGGTGCTGCTCGGCAGCCGCACGACGCCGTCCCCGCTTGGCGTTACGCCGATTGCGAGCAGATCGGGGGGTGCGATCGCCGCGGCTGAGAGGATGAAGGTATTGAGGCCGGGATGACTGGGCGCCGGGGCGGTGTTGGTGCAGTCGAACACGAGCGGGATCTCGGTCGCGGCCATCGATTGGCTCGGTGTGATGCCGAAGACAAAGCCTTGGGTTGCGCCGGCGGCAATGTCGACAGGGGTGTTCGGCGTCCCTGTCAGCACGTTGGCTGCGGTGGTCGTCTGATAGCTCAAGGTTGCGGGAATGCCAGTGGGAAGGGCAATCAAGCAACTTAATGCCGTCGTGTCGCCGCTGTTGATGACGCTCGCAAAGGCGGTGGCGGTTTCGGCGATCGCGACGGCACGGGCGTAGGGTAGGACAGCAGTGTTGATGGTCGCTTGTGGTCCCGCGATTTCATCGACTGCTCGATCAACCTGGATCCGAGACGTCGTGATGTCGTTGACATCGGTTAGAGCTATCCCGGTTGATTTGAGCATGTTCAGAATAGCATCGGGGTCTGCGGCGGGTTGGGCCGATTTGATCACCGCCCAAGCTCCGGCGACGTGAGGTGTCGCCATCGAGGTTCCGCTTTTTGACGCATAGCCCGTGCCTGGGACTGCTGAATAGATCGATGCTCCGGGCGCCAGTAGATCGAGAAAATAAGCACTATTGGAGAAGCCCGAGATCTGGTCCGCTTTGGTTGTGCTTCCGACACTGATCGCGCTCGGAACGCATGCGGGCGCACTCATCGCATTTGCATAGCCTTCGTTTCCACTTGCGGCGACGGTTGCAATGCCAGCGCTTCGCAGCTGGTCGATAATCGTCCGTCTTGCGTCATCATTGCAAGGATCTTGAAAAGCACCGCTACCGAGACTCATGTTAATTGCAGCAATCGGGTAACTGGTTCGGAGAAGGTAAATTCGCTCTAATGCACGGAGTGAGTCGGATGTGAAAGTCGCAATGCAAGGCGCTGCAATCCCGCAGAAACTGGCTGAATCAAAACGCGAAAATACCTGAGCGGCGATGATGTCAGCGTCTCTGGCAACACCGGAAGCGTTGGTGCTTCGTCCAGCTACAATTCCCGCTACATGAGTGCCGTGATCACAACCCGCCAAGGTGATTGGACAATTGACCCCGGAGCCATCGGCCGTAGATTCAGAGACACCCCCGGGGCAAAGCGAAGTCGCACCGAGTGCCGGGACATTCGACGAGTAGCATGCCTCCGAAATCACCTTTCCTTTCAAAAAAGGATGATTTTTATCCACGCCGGTATCCAGAATGGCAACGACCTGGCCCAGGCCGGTGTATCCAAGGAAAGCACCATCGAGGCCCCCAATCAGCGGAACACTATCCATGAGGAAGGGGAGCATGATGCTATCCTCCACGACGTCGATAACGTCCGGATGCGCCAGAAGCTCCAGAATGTCTGACTCGCTCGCCTGCATTGCGAATGCAGGTGTCAGAGCAAAGCGCTTGATGCCCATGGCCGCTTGATCCCGCCCGTTCCTCGAGGACAATTCATCCAGAACGCGCTGTTGTATCGTCGAGAGCGCTTCGCGCTGTTGCACGATTCCGTCATCGTCAAGCATTGATTCGGGCTGCACCCAGGTCTTGAGCTTGACGATGACCGGGATTCGACCTAAGGAATGAGCTTGATCCAACAACTCACGATGAGCTGAGGCTTTTTCGGGTGGACTGCCACGCAAATCTGCGCTCTGCCCCGTTTTGGTCTTAAGCTCCGCGCTCTTATTTGGCGCGACAGGTGGATCGATTGCGTTGTTGGCCGACGGGGTCGGCATCGCAGCGAACACGGCGACGAATGCCAAGATGACCGAGATTGAGATGCTCATGGCTTGTCTCGCAGCGCTCAGTTGTTTTCGTACCGTGGGGCGAATGTTCATGGTGATGTTTCTCGCGATGATTGGCAGGCTCAGCTGAAAACGATGCCTCCGAGCATCGCTCGGTGAAGTTGTTCGTCCGTGATGACGGATTATCACGTCATCGCCCTTTTTCGTAACTCCGGCCAAACCGCCACATGGCATGCGTGGCGCCGCGGAGCGGTATCAAGAGTCCTCCGAGCATCTGGGGGGGCGATCTAAAGAGCGATGCCCACGGCGGGGGTAGTCAGTGATGCCGAGGGCTGGCAAACGCGTGGCGCTGGGCCGGCGGGAAGTACGGGTAGGCCGTTGTCTGGGTCATGAGGCTTTCTTCCTTGATTCGATTCGTCGGTGTGGTTCCTGATCGCGACAGCGTACGCAAGATGGACCGTCTGATGAACCAGGCCGTACAAAAGACATAAACATGCGCGCAAGAAGAAGCGGTCTGCACTTTCCGGATGGCCCTCGCGATCGTTTCGACTCCTCTTCCGTTTTATCCTGCGCCAACCAACTGCGCAATCACTTCGTTCACCTGCCTCAGCCGGCGTTGCGGCTCGGCCATGTCCCGGTAAAACCGCAGCTTGTCGCTGCCGTCGAGCTTGAACTCCTTTGGCTTTTGCTGAATCAGTCGGATCAGGTTTCCGGGGTCGATGCTCGGCGTCTCGTCGAAGAGGATCCGCCCGCTCGCCGGCCCGGCTTCGATCTTGCGGATTCCGTAGGGCTGGACCTTCAGTTTCAGCTCGGTGATCTCGAGCAGGTTCTTGGCCGGCTCGGGCAGCAGGCCGAAGCGGTCGATCATCTCCACCTGCAGCTCCCTGAGATCGCCGGCCGTGGCGGCGCTCGCAATCCGTTTGTACATGACGAGGCGGGCGTGCACGTCGGGCAGATAGTCGCTGGGCAGCAGGGCGGGTAGGCCGAGATCGATCTCGGCGCCGTGACTGAGTGGTCGGTCCAGCTCGGGCGTGCGTCCGGCCTTGAGCGCCTGGACCGCGCGTTCGAGCAGGTCCATGTAGAGCGAGAAGCCGACCTCGTGGATCTGGCCGGACTGCTCGTCGCCGAGCAGCTCGCCGGCTCCGCGGATCTCCAAGTCATGGGTGGCGAGCGTGAAGCCGGCCCCTAGATCCTCCATGGACTCGATCGCCTCCAATCGCTTCTTCGCGTCCGCAGTCATGACCTTGGTCGGCGGCGTGATCAGATAGGCGTAGGCGCGATGGTGCGAGCGCCCGACCCGTCCGCGCAGCTGATGCAGCTGCGCCAGCCCCAGCTTGTCGGCACGATTGATGACGATGGTGTTGGCGCTCGGCACGTCGATGCCGCTCTCGATGATGGTGGTGCAGACCAGCAGGTTGAAACGCTGGTGATAGAAGTCGCGCATCACCCGTTCGAGATCGCGCTCGCGCATCTGTCCGTGCGCGACCTGTACCCGCGCCTCCGGGATCAGGGCCTCGAGCTTCTGCGCCTGGTTCTCGATGGTCTCCACCTCGTTGTGGAGGAAGTAGACCTGACCGCCGCGCTTGAGCTCGCGCAGCACCGCCTCTTGGATCAGGCCGTCGTTCCAGGGGCTGACGAAGGTCTTGATGGGATGACGCTCGACCGGCGGTGTCGCGATGATGGACAGATCCCGCAGGCCTGACATGGCCATGTTGAGCGTGCGTGGTATCGGCGTCGCCGTGAGGGTCAGGATGTCCACCTCGCTGCGCAGATTCTTGAGCTGCTCCTTGTGGCGCACACCGAAGCGGTGCTCCTCGTCGATGATCGCCAGTCCCAGATTCTTGAATTTCAGACTGGGCTGTAGGAGCTTGTGGGTGCCGACCAGGATGTCGACCGTGCCGTCGGCCAGACCTTCGAGCACCTTCTTCTGCTCTTTGGCGGTGCGGAATCGCGACAGGCTCTCGATCTTGATCGGCCAGTCGGCGAAGCGGTCGGAGAAGTTCTCGAAATGCTGTTGGGCGAGCAGGGTGGTCGGCACCAGCACCGCGACCTGCCGTCCGCCCTGTACGGCCATGAAGGCCGCCCGCATGGCGACCTCCGTCTTGCCGAAGCCGACATCGCCGCAGACCACCCGGTCCATCGGCTTGGCGTCTTCCATGTCGGCGATTACGCCCTCGATGGCGCGCAGCTGATCGGGGGTCTCCTCGAAGGGGAAGGCAGCGGCGAAGGCGGCATAGTCGTCGCCCGGTGCCGGGCAGGCCACGCCCTCGCGGGCGGCGCGTCGCGCGTAGATATCGAGCAGCTCGGCGGCCACGTCGTGCGCCTTCTGCGCGGCCTTGCGCTTGATCCGATCCCACTGCTCGCCGCCGAGTCGGTGCAGGGGCGCGTTCTCGGGCGAGGCACCCGTGTAGCGCGAGATCAGATGCAGCGAGCTGACCGGGACATAGAGCTTGTCGCCGTTGGCGTATTCGAGTGCGAGGAACTCGGTGGTCATCCCGCAGACCTGCAGGGTCTGCAGCCCCAGATAGCGCCCGACGCCGTGCTCCTCATGCACGACCGGCGCGCCCTCGGTCAGCTCGGTAAGGTTGCGCACGATGGCGTCGCTGTCGCGCTCGCGCGCGCGGCGCCGACGCTCCTGGCGCACCCGCTCGCCGTAGAGCTGGGTCTCGGTGACCAGCGCGATGCCGCGGTCTTCCAGCAGCAGACCGCGCTCGAGCGGCGCGACGGTCAACGCCAGATCGAGATCACCCTCGACGAATGCTTGCCAGCCTTCGACCTGACGGGCGCGGATGTTGAACCCGGCCAGATGCTCGGAGAGCATCTCGCGCCGCCCCGTGCTTTCGGCGACGAACAGGACCCGGCGATCCGGCATGCTCAGGAAGTCCTGCAAGGCTTGCGCGGGTTCTGCAGCGCGCGCCTGGATGGCGAGCGGGGGCAGGGTGGTGGTCGCAAAGTTGTGGAATGCCGCATACCCCTTGCGCCGATCCGGAACCTCGGGGGACTGATAGAGCACGCCCGACAGTCGGTTGAGTGCCCCGGCCATCTCGTCGGGATGCAGATAGAGCTTGGCCGGCGGCAGGAGCGGGCGCTCGATGTCGTGACGACGCTGCTCGTAGCGCTGGGCGACACCGGCGATGAAGGTCGTGGCGGTCTCGCGACAGGCGTCCGACTCCAAGGCCAGGACGCCCGCGGGCAGATAATCGAAAAGGGTTGCGGTGGTCTCGAAAAAGAGCGGGAGATAGTATTCCAGCCCGCCAGGGGTGCGCCCTTCCGACACCTCCCGATAGACCAAGCTCGCCTGCGGGTCGCCCTCGAAGCTCGCCCGATAACGTTGGCGAAATCCGGAGATCGCCTCTTCGGTCAGCGGGAACTCACGCGCCGGCAGCATCCGGACCTGTTCCAGCTTCTCCTGCGAGCGCTGGGTCTCCGGGTCGAAGGTGCGGATCGTCTCGACCTCCTGGTCGAAGAGGTCGATGCGCAGCGGGGTCTCGCTGCCCATCGGGAAGACGTCGAGCAGGGAGCCGCGCACCGCGTATTCGCCGTGGCCGATGACCTGGGAGACACAGGAATAGCCGGCACGCTCCAGCCGGCGCCGGGTCGCATCCAGGTCCAGCCGATCCCCGACCGCAAGGACCAGCGATTGCCCGTCCACATACTCGCGCGGCGGCAAGCGCTGCAACAGGGTGCCGACCGGGACGACCAAGACGCCCTTGTCGAGCCCCGGCAAGCGGTGCAGCGTCAGGAGCCGTTCCGAGACCAGCTCCGGAAGCGGCGAGAAGACGTCGTAGGGCAGGGTCTCCCAGTCCGGAAACCCCAGCAGCGGTAGGCCGCTCCCGGCCAAAAAGAATCCGAGCTCCGCACGCAGATGGGCCGCGGCTTGGACGTCCGGCACGACGGCGAGGATCAGCCCCTCATGCGCGCGGGCGGCCTCCGCAATCGCAAGCGCGACGCTCGCGCCGTACAACCGCCCCCACAGCAGGCGCTCGCCGGGGCGACCGGGCAGCGGCGGGCCGAGCGGAGACGGCATCTTGTTCAGGGCCACCGGGTGCATGGACGGCATTACCTCGCGACGACGACAGGGCGAGGATTCTCGCACAGCGTCGCCGCGCTTGCAGTGCGCCCGATCCCTCGGCCCGCGGTTATTAGGTGCGGTTACCGCAGCGAGTCGATCGATTGGAGTAGTCCGTACAGTCCCGATAGCGCATCGGGAAAGAGCACCGGAATCAGAATGACGGCTGCCGCGATGAGCTTACCCCACAGCGCGCCGATGACCCCACCGAACGACAACTTGTCGCGATTGAGCGTGAACAGCGGACCCAACAAGGGATGCTGCTCCAGCTTGATGACAACAGACATGGTCAATGCGAAGGCGACGAAAACCAACACGACCGACGCGGTCGTCATGAGTCGCTCACCGTAAGGCGGATAGAGACCTATTCCGAGTAGGATTGTCGTCGGCGCCAGAATGGCTGCCCAGGCGCAGCTCCGGATCGCGGTTGTACCATAGCGCATCTCGGCGACCAAGCGTGCCTGCCAGATCCGAAAGGAATCATTCGATTCCGCCTTGATCGGTGATCGACACTCCAACAGCTCGCGTGTTTGCGCTCGCCAAGTCTCATCCGAAGAAGCGGCCAAGGCAGCCAAATCGCGCTCGCGGAAGTGGAGATTGAATGGCGACTGTGGCAGCGAGTTGAGTTGTATCGGGTTTGCCCAGCTCTCGCTCGGCGGGCTCCCGTTGGACAGGGCGGGTTTCGCTGCCGCCGACTCGGCCGAGAGGCCGGCCGTCGGCGCAAGCAATTGGGCAAACCAAGCAAGGCGTCTCGATTCTGTCCAAAGCTCGGCAAGAAACCAGAACCCGAGCAGCAACAGGATTGAGTTGACGAACAGCGACGTCAACGCCGAGTCAACCGAGTTCGGAATGCCGCTGAACCAGGCTAAAAGCAATAACGCGACAACCACAACCACTGCCGCACTGAGCGCGACTTGACCACGACTGCGATCCGGCGATGGGATACCGGCGGTCCCGGCCAGGCTGCTCAGATGCCCGATGCAGCGTCGGCGCCAGAGAGACAGCTTCCATCCGGCAACAATCGCCACGCAGAGATAAAGCAAAAAGAGGCCGATCAACATCGCGACGTCGCGGCCATGGGCAAGGCTCCACGTCTGTTGGCGCGTTGGTAAGAAGAGTCCGTAGAGATGCGTTCCTGCAATCACGAGAACGGCAAGGCCGAGCACCAAGAGCCCTATCGAAAGAAAACGGTTCAGGCGTAATAATTTCCGTTTCGCACCGTCCGGGTCCTCGCCTTCGTCGTTTTCCCGATTGAACCTCGCCTCCCGTATCCCGCACAAAGGGTTGGGATGGCGTAGCGGAGAGAACATCACCAAGTGCGCGCGGCCGAAGACGGCTAACCACGAGGAGCTTGCAACCACCACGATGGCGGCGATCAGAAAGAAGATCGTAATCGGGCGATCCAGCAACAAACGTCCGTCTGCAGCGAGCAATCGGCTGCGCGGCGCAGCGGGCTCCGTCGGCCGACCGTCGTCTTTCATCCCTGACCCGACATCCGGATAGACCTGCTGAAATCCTGCAAGTGTCGTGACATACAGGGAGACCGCTTTTTGATCGCAATTCGACCCGCCGGAGTGTGTTTGATCCTTGGGGCTGGAACCAGTGTCGATCAGATTGAGCGCTGCTCGGAACAGGTTGGCCGCATAGTCTGCAGGGAAGGACAGATATGACTTCCTATCGCCGTCGGAATCGGTTTTGCCGCCGGCGCACGGCCCCGTCCCGCCCTGACCGCAGGATGTCAAGCAACCATTCGAATCGACACGCAGGACCGTGTCCCCATTCGGGACGACAAGCGCGCCGCGACTGATCTTGCGGTAGTCAGGATGTGTCGTCAGATAGTCCATCTCCATCAGGACCGGCAGAGCATTGGGGAGCGATTTACGCACTTCGTTCAACAAAAATAAGCGGTCGCGAACATCGGTCGCGACGATGACGACCATGGCCGGATTGACCCGGACCCGAAGCGCGTCAAAGGTGCCGTAGAGCATGAGTTCGTCGGAACGGGAGCTGAGCAGGCGCCGATAGGCCGGCGGTCGGTCGGTGACCAAGTCGATCCCGGATAGATCCAGTTCGAGTAGTCGATTCCGTACCTTGAGAAGATCGCGCCGGGATTCGCTCTGCTTCTGGTCGATTCGGGAATGTTCACCGCGAATTGCCGCAATGTTCTGCGGGAAGCCCGCGACTCTGGTGATGTCGAGAAACGTGGACCAAGCTTCGCTGTCGGCGAGCGCATCTTTGTCTGAGGTCGACTTAGCAATGTCGTGACGCCGTTCGCTTCTCAGCAGCTCGGAAACGCCGTGCCCGAAGGTCGACTCTTCAGCCAGAATCAGGACTCCCCCTTTTTTGCCCTTGTTGCCCTTCGGCTTTAGCATATTCTTTCCGTATGCATAGCGCGCAAGGGCACCAAGCTGATCGTTGAGACTGCTCGCCAGCGAGGTGTATTGAAGGTCTAATGGTTCGCCTACGATCCGATGAATCAGCTCGGTGACCCGGTGATTGCTCTGCACCGTGGCCGATGGGGATTGGAGGTTGACCTTGATCTCCGCGCCATTGGAAGACAGCGAGGCGAGAACCAGCGCCAGCGAGTGCATGGAGCCGGAAAAGGTGGGGCCGATGATCTCCAGAGTGGCTCGTTTCCGGGCCAGGTCGCTCTCGTTGCAGGCGCAGGGCTGCGCGAAGCGCTCGGGATCGCTCGCGTCGGCAAGCCGAGCGGCGCAGGTGATCGCGCACCGGAACGCATGCGGCTGAACACCGAAGGTCGGCGACTCGCCCACCAGAAACACCACGAAGTATTCGCTGCCGGGTCCTGCTGCCCCGCCATCGCCTGCGCCTTCCACGTGCCTCCAGAGATCCCTGCGAAACACCAGCACGCTCGGCCGGCTGCGCTGATCATCGGTGAAGGATGTGGAGCCATTCACGGGGATGTCGCCGCCGTCCTGCACGGCCTCGGCGCGGCTTAAATTCCACGTCAGTGCGAAGCCGTCGAGGACGAAATCCTTGGTGTGGAAAGCGCGGATCAGTGCCGATACCTGAACGTCGAAGGCACGCCCGAGATGGGTTTCCAGCGGATCCGCCACCGTCACGACCGCAGTGCGGACCCCTATGCTTCCGGCCGCATGCTCGGCGTGCGCCAGTGGAGCAAGCGGGTCGGTGATCTGCGGGGTCGACAACAGATATCCGCTCCGAGTCGAGCCCGCGAATGAAGGATTCGGTCCCTCGGTCGCGGCGACATCGATCGAGACGAACAACAGCCAGACCACCAGGGTCAGGCCGCACGGCATCAAGATGAGTCTTCGCCTGCGCCGTTCCGTCTGCGCTGTGGGGAGGTTCTCGGAGCGCGCGACAATCATGCCCATTCTCCAGTTGATCCCGTTGATCCCGTCGACTGCCGGATCTAAACCGCGCCCAGTGCGGTATGCGTAGCGTGTTGGATTGGCTTGGCCGCCCCGGCTCCGACGGCCGCCGGAGGCGACGCGGTTTAGGGTCAAGCCCCGCTGGCCTTCACCACGTCGGCAAGGGTCGACGTCGCTGCGTCGCTGCAATAGGGAAGCCCTGCACCAGCTGCAGATGCGGGGGTCTCCGCGTCGAGCATGTCGGCCGCCAGGCGATAGCCCAGCTCCCGATAGGCTTCGAACTGAACGTCGTCGAAAAACTGATCGGCGGTGCTCTGGTGGGGAAACTCCGGATGCTGGGCGGCATAGCCCTTGACCTTGAAGCTCACGGCCGCGGTCAGCGTGGCCTTTAGATAGATCAGCCAGCCTCGGGTGTCGTCCGGGTAGATGATGCACCCGACCAAGTGGCCCCGTTCGGAGAAACCCGCGTCCATGGGGAACATCGGCGTCGGTGCCGGAGCGGGCACCACGAAATCCGGGGAGGCGTCGTCCAGGGCCTTGATCCGCACACCGAAATCCTGTTCGATGCGCCTTAGGGTGGTCTGGAAATCCGAGAACGAGAAGGCACCGTCGGCACCCCCGTCGCAGACGAGGATGAGTCGTGCCCGACGACGCACCAGCTCATAGACCCCGATGTTCTCGAAATGCCCGCCGTCGCTCAGTTGCAGAAAAGAGCGGTGCTCGTTGAAACCGAGCAGATCCAGGCCGAGCAGGTTCCCGGCCGTGTAGGCGCCGGGGCGGAAGTGGTTGGGGGCGTGACGCGGACGTTTGTCCGGGGCGGGATGCCCGGCCCAATAACCCAGACGCAGATTGAGCAGGGCCATGACGAACGACACCAGCCGGGCGCGGGTCAAGCCGGTGCCGCCGACGCCGGTGTTCGGATTGACCGCCGCCCCGGAAATGGCTACGGCGGTGGCCAGGGTCATGTGACCGTTGCAGAAGTCTTCGGTACGACACCAGCCCGTGGCATTGCTTCCGCAATATAAAGGGGAAAGCATAAAGCTATCGCCTCCGCGGTTGCGGTAGACACACTCACGCGAGTCCGCCAGAACGACATTGGTATTGATGATGTGATAGGGACTGCGCGGGTTTCGGGGATCGGTTACATCATTCAATCGGGCGACATCGGCACCCAGCGCCGCGCCGGTCTGGCTGTCGAGCGCCCGATCGATGTCGGGCATGAAGGTCTCCATCAGCCGATCCCGATAGAAGCGGTGGATGGAGATGTAGTTGCAGTTCACCAGCCAGCCGAAGACGAGCGCGAACGCCATCAGAACGGTGACGGCCAGGATGGTCAGCTCTTGGAAGGAGAGCCAGAAGGCGATCTCATAGGTCACGAGCAGGGTGCCGAACAGGAAGAGCGCGGCGCCGAGATTCGCCATTAAATCGGGTCCGGGGCGCAGTGCATTGGTTTGGGGGGTGAGAAAGCGACGCATCGCCACGGCCATACCGGAGAGCATGGCGATCGGACCCACGGCCTTGAAGGAATCCTTGAGGTGGTCGCCGATCGCCGGAAGACTGCCGATCAGGAGAAACAAGACGATGGCGGTGATCAGCATTCCGCCCAAGCGCTCCACAAGGCGGCGCGAGGCATACCAGAGGCGTGCGATCCCGGGCATGGTGTTTTCCCGTCGCACCCTGGTCAACAAGGCGTAGATCAGGGTGCCGAGGACCGTCAGCCCGGACAGCAGGACACCGATCCGGAGAAACAGCTCGAAACCGAACAGCTCCGCGTGGCCCTGGAGATCCATCAGCATCGGCAGCAGGATCATCCCCTCGACTCCGGGGTTGAAATGACCGAAGAACCAGAGACCGAAGAGAAAAAAGAGAATGTAGACCGGTATCCAGACGATCAGGTTGAGAAAGGTGCCGCGCAGCACGATCCCCAGCAGCGATACGGCGGTGATCCCAGCCCCCGGCGTCAGGTAATAGCCATGTTCGCGCAAATAGCTGAGCATGCGCCTCTGTCGTTCGTCGGCACGCCGCACGGCGTCCGGCCGAGGGTCGTCGGTGCCGAACGGGAAGTTGTCGCGGCCGAGGCCGAAGTGCGGCGCGTCTGGACCCGGGGCGCCGTCGCCCTGAGCGTCCTTGCTCAAGAGCCAGGTCAGCGCGCCGCCGATGTAGCCGCCACCGGACACCGTCGACAGATAGTCGAACTTTTCGAGCAGGCCCCGGGCAGCGAGTGCCTGCATGGCACCCAGCGCAAAGGTTGCCGAACGAATACCTCCGCCCGAGAGGGCTAGGCCCACCCGTTTGTCGCTGGTCACTTCCGGCTCGTCACAGCCGCGCTGACGGCGCCAAGCGTGAACGTAGTCCGTCTCGGCCTGCTCCAGCGCGACCGGAAACGGCGCCCGCAGCCGCTGTTCCTCGCTGGCCTCGTTGTGCGCGGTGAGCGCCAGATCCTCGAGGTCGATCGGATCGACGTAGCCTGCCGGTTGCGCTTGCGGTGTCATGAGGGTTGCCTCTCTCCGGATGTCTTGTTTGAGATCGAGGAACGGCCCGTTCACCCGGGCTCTCGATTCCAGGCCCGGATCGCGTCGAGATAGTCGATCATGGCGTGATCCTCGACCGCGTCGAGACGGATGGCGCTGGCCGCTTCGACGGCGCCCCCCACAGTGTCGAGGAAGCGGAACCACAATCCGATGTCGTCGTGTATGCGCTTGTCCTGGGCGATATAGAGACAGATGCCGACATGGCTGTAGCCCATCAGGCGGGACGGTACGCGCGTCACGATGTCGCCGTTGTTCTGGAAGCGGAAGAACCGATCCCTGGCCTCGTTGTTGAAGATGCGGGCGGTCTCGAGGGTCATGGTCCGGGGCTGCCCGAAGGTATAGACCGAGGTGAAGGGGTGGTCGACGTGCAGCAACTTGGCGGCGGCCACCGTCGCCATCGCCCCCCCGAGACTGTGGCCGACGAGAAAGATCGGGCGCGGACGACCGGCGGCTCGGTCGACTTGGCGGCCAACCAGATAGCGCTCGAACAGCGGTTCCCAGACGTCATCCGTGGACCGCGCGAAACCGCGGTGAAACTCGCCGAACAGGATGCGGGTCGGGAAGGCATTGACATTGTCGAGCCAGTCACGCATCTCATCGGAGCCGCGGAAGGCGAAACACCAGTAGTCGCGGTGTTCGATCAGAATCGCCTGCGCGCTGTTCTTGTCGGCGCCGGTAACCTTGATGAAATCCGGATCCTCGTCTTTCAGATCTTTGAGGATGCCCGCTTCGTCAGGCGCATGACTGGGCGTCTTGATGAAGACACTCTGGGCGATCCGCGCCATCCAATAGGCGTTGCCTCGGGTGAGCCGGGTGGTGTAGGGGTCGACGTGCATGTGTCATTCCTCCGGGAGGTGGGTCATGATGTCGGCGATCCGCTCGGCCAGCGCACCGATCGTCATTGAGGGATTGCGTCCGCTGCGAGACCACGCAGATCACGCAGCACGCGGTTTAGGCCAATAGGCCATGACCAGAAACGGGACCTGAGCCAGGAAGAAGACTGCGTCCAGATAGCCAAAGGCGGGATAAAAACCCGCCCATAGCCAGAGGAAGAAGAGGACGCCGACCAAACGCGACAGCACCGCCATGACGGCATTGAAGCGGTAGCGGTAGGGCTGGATGGCGCCGGGCATGTAGAAGATGCTCAACAGCACCAGCATCAGGGCGGCGAAGGCGCTCCAGACCGGATCCAGGGTCTGACGCGCACCGATCAGGTCCAGCACCTGTTCCGGCCAGAAGATCGTCGGTATCGCGAGCACCAGATTGGCCAGAATGCCCGCCCAGAGGGTGCGTTTCAGCCAGAGCGCGTGACGGTCGGTTGGCGGTGCCTGAAGCGTTTTTTCCAGCGGCTCATCGGCCGGGCGTCGACGCATCGTCAGCAGCAGCAACAGGGGGAGCTGAATCAGGAAGAGGACGCCGTCATAGAAGACGAAGATGGAATAGAGTCCAGGGTAAAGAACTAGAAAAAACAAGACTTCCAGCGGACGGGCAAGCACGGCGAGCCAGGCGTTGAAGCGATACCGATAGGGTTGATTTGCTCCGGGGATGTAGAAAACAGTCACCAGGAAGACCAACAGGGCGGCGAAGGCGGTCCAGACCGGATCATGGGTGGCGCGCAGCCCGAGCAGATCCAGAGTCCATTCGGGGGCAAAGATGAGCGGAAGCGTCAACATCCAGTTGCCGATGATGCCGAGCCAGATCGCGCGACGAAACCACTTGACGGGTGTCTTCATGTCGGGCCTCCCCGAATCGAGCGCATGTGAATCTCTTAAACCGCGTCCAGAGCGAAATGCGTCATTTTCACGCTGTGCCCAGCGTCGGGGGCTTCCTCGATCTTGGCGAGACGCGGTTTAAAGCAGCTTGAGATACTCGATCAGCGCCTGCTTCTGCTCCGGTTCCAAATCGGTTCCCCAAAGATGGCCCTGGTTGCTGTTGCCGATCACGCGAGTGTCGTAGCGGCTCCCCAGACGCTCGGCATCCGGTCCCTCGGAGACGAAACCCATCCGGGCCGGGTCATAGACATCCAAACCCCGGTGGAAGACCTCGGTGCGCCGCTGGGGTGGCTCCAGCAACTCACCCAGGTAAGGCACGGAGCCGTTGTGCAGATAGGGCGCGCGCAGCCAGAGCCCGTCCAGGGGCACGTTGACATAGCCGCCGGTGGAGCGGAAATGGCTGAAATCCCAAGGGTAGTCAGCGGCGTATGCGTTGTAGGCGGCGGCGGCTTCGGGTGTCCAGAGGTCGGCGCGGTGACGATCGGTAAAGGGCGGAAGGCCGCCTGTGTCGGTCCCGGCGTCGGCCCACTCGGGATCGTCCAAGGTCAGCACCTGACCGGTCTTCTCGCCGTCCATCGCATGACAGCGCGCGCACGCTTCCCGATAGATCGGCTCGCCGGCGGCCGCGAGTTGGCGGTCCACCGGGAACCGATCAGTGAACTTGGGCGCCGGCAATGCCTTGAGCCAATTCTCCAATTCCTTGAGTTTCTTGACCGGCAGAACCTTGGGCAGCGTGCCGTCGCCGATGGCCGAACTCAGGACGACCTCGGTCAGATCGGTGTTGAGTCCATCCCAATGCAAGGCCATGCCATGCTCGACGCGTGGCGCCAGGTTCCAGATCGATTGCATGTCGGAGTTGCCGGTGGTCTCGCCCGGATCGACCCCCAGGGCGCGCACCTTGACCGGGTTGAAGGGATCGATACGGCCGCGTCCCCAATCCGGTCGGCTGTCGGTCCAGGCGAACTGTTCACGCTGTTCGAGGATCGCCTTGCGGGTGGCCGGGATCAGGAGATAGCGGTAGAGCAGGCGGTCGAGGAGTGACATCTCGTAGACCTGAGCGATTTGCCCCAGGATGTTGCCCGCGTCGAAGCGCGGATCGGCGGCGCTCTTGAACAAGAAGCGCTGATAGCCAAGCACATCCACCCGGTTGGGCGGACCCCCGAGATAGATGGTCGGGGTACCGGTCGGCGTCTCGCGCAGGGTGGCAGTGTGACAGAGTGCGCAATTGACCCCGACCCGTTCGAAACCGATGACCTTTTTCGAGAAGCCGACCGGCAGGTCGCGACCCTGCTCCCAGCCAAACCCGAGCGAGGCCCACCCTCCGGCTCCGGGCAGATACTCGGGGAACATCTTGGGCAGAACCAGCCAGATCCAGTAGGGAATACCATCCTGTTGCTCGGTGCCGATGGAGCCGTATTTGAAATACTCCTCCATCGAGTCATCGGCCAGCTCCTGCGCGGGCTCGCGGAACAGGTTCCACCAGACGAATCCGCCTCCAAGCGCCGCCACGATCAGCAGGACCGTCAGAACCCGGCGCCACTTACTTTGCTTGGGATGCTTGTCCGACATCGTCATGCCCTCCGGCGCGCGGCCGTATCAAAAGGTTTTCAGGTACTCAACGATGGCGTCCTTGTCGTCCGACGGCAGATCGACGGCATAGCGATGTCCCTCGTTGCCGTTGCCCGGAAGCGCGGTGTCATAGAGGGCGTGGCGTCGGCCGTTTTCCTCGGGCACATCGGCGATGAACCCCACCCCGACCTGGTCGAAGACGTCGTAACCACGGTAGAACCGCGCCGGCCGGTCTTTCGGATCGTCGAGCAGTGCCCGCAGGGTCGGCACCGAGCCGTTGTGCAGATAGGGTGCCCGCGCCCAGATGCCGTCCAGCGGATGGTTCGCATAGCCCTGGGTCTTGCGGAAATGCGTGAAGCGGTAATTGGAGTCCGGATAAAGACTGTACTGATTCGCCGCGAAATCGAAGGTGTAGGAATCCAGCCGATGGCGATCGGTTCCGATGTCTGCGATCGGCACGACGGTGCCGATGGACGTGCCGCTGCGCACGCCCTCCTTGAAGCGGTGGTCGGCGTGGCAATCCATACAGTATTCCGCATAGAGCGGCATGCCCCGCGCGGCCTTGTCCTGATCGATCGGGTAGGGGTAGGGAGGCGGCGGCAGGGTCCAGATCCAGTCGCGCACCCGTTGCAGGCGTGGATGATCGATGGTGACGGGCGTGACGCCGGCCCCGAGCGCGGCGCTCAGATTGCGCTCGTCCACCGAGTCGTTGTTGCCGTCCCAATGCAGATACATCCCGTCCCTGGGCTGCTGATTCCACAACGACGGAAAGTCCGAGGCGGCGATCAGCTCGCTCAAGGGCAGGCGGGCCAACGGCCAATTGAACTGGAGTCCCTTGTAGGGATTGAAGGTGTCCACCCGACCCGGCCCCCAATCCGGCACCTCGTGCCTCATGATGCGTTCCAGACGCTTGGCCAGAATCAAGGTTTGCTCACGGGTGCGCGGGATCACGAAGAAGCGGTAAAGAACGCGATCGAACCAGTCTAGCTCGGCACCGTTGCGCGCCATGAGACCCATCAGGTTGTCGGCGGTGAAGCGCTCGTCCAGCGTGCAATCCAGGACGAACCGGAAAAAGCCCTGAAGATCCAGTTGATGGGAGGGCATTCCCAAGACGATCCGGCGTGGGCCGTCCGTCGTCTCGCGCACCGTTCCTGCGTGGCAGACGGCACAATTGAGGCCGACCTGATCCACGCCCAACCGATGGCGTCGCGAGATTCCGATCGGGAACGGCTGCCCTTCTTCCTCCAGCAGACCCAGCGAGGCATAGCCGCCGGGCAGCTTGTCCGGGCAGACGTGCGGCAGCACGGCGAAGATAGGTTCGGGCGGCAGCAGACCGCCAACGGCATCAAACACCGATCCGCCCGGCTCACTGCCGATGGAGCCGTACTTGAACTGATCCTGGATGTCGGCGTAGTCCACCGGCCGATCCGCCGTGAAGCGCGCAGACAGCCAGACGGCCGCCCCGATCAGGAGCACGAGCGCCAACAGCCACCGCAGCCGGCGCAGCCCGCGTCTGACAGCCTCGCTCAGCGTTGCCGAGTTGCTGCTGTTGTCATGCATCCCGTCATGGCTCATGGCAAACCCCCGTGTGTCGCGATACCCGACCAAACCGCACCCGGCGCTCAGCCGGCGCGCGCATCGGCCAGGATGTCGTCGCTGGCCTTCTCGGCGATCATGTAAACGGCTGAGACGATGAAGAGACCCGGCGCGCGCGGGAAGACCGAAGCGTCCACCACGCGCAGGTTGCGGACGCCGCGAACCCGGAAACGGCTGTCGAGCACCGCGTCGGGATCGCTCGCCGCACCGATCTTGCAGGTGCAGGCCGCGTGGTGACCCCAGGCTTCGTCCCTGACGAACTGGCGGATCTGTTCCCTGGTCTGAACCTTGCCGCCAGGCACTGTCTCCTCGGCGACCAGATGTCTGGCTCCATCCATCATGCGGCGCGCCAATCGGACGGCCTCGACCACGGCCTCCAGATCCTCTCCCGAGGCATCGTCGCCTTCATCGAAATAGCGGAAGTCGATCTCCGGAACCTCGGTTGGATCGGCCGACCGAATCGCGACGGTTCCGGCGCGATTCTTGGTCCGCGCCTTGAGCACGGCCCAGCTGAAATACTGCGTGGCGGCCCGAACCTCCTTGGAATACCCGGGGAAATAGCCACGGAAGTTGGTCAGCAAACCGAAGAGGACCAGATCGGGCGGCCCCTTGACGGACTCGGCAGCAGCCGAGCGCCGGACGATGGAGATCACGGCGCCGTTCGTGGCGTAGGGGCCACGGCCCTTTTGCTGCCACTGGCGAAACTGCGGATCGGGTGTCTCGCCCGGACCGGGGGCCTTCATGGTCGCCCCTTCGAGCAGGGCGAACGGCGCCTTCATCCGGTTGACGACGCTCACCTCGTAGCGATCCTGGAGATTGGCGCCAACCCCGGGCAGATCGACCCGTACAGGAATCCCGTGGCGTTTTAGGAGCTTGGCCGGGCCCACGCCGGAGAGTTGCAGCAGTTGCGGGGTATTGAAGGCGCCGCCGCAGAGGATGACCTCCCGCGTGGCGAAAATCCGACTCGGTGCCAGTGCCGGTGCCGGTGCCGGTGTCCGAGCATCGCGCAGATTGGGATCCGCGCCGTAGAGATGCTCGCCGCGGAGATACTCGACACCGGTGGCGCGGTTGTCCGCGTCGAACAGCACGCGGGTCGCCAGCGCCCCGGTCATCAGATGCAGCCGATCCGGATAAGCCTTCTGCACGGTCGTGATGCGCTCGCGGGCTCCGACGCGACGGCCCTTGGCGATCGATAGAGGCGTGACACGCAAGCCGACCCGCTTGCCGTTGGCCATCGCCCAATCATTGGGGTCGAATAGTCCTGTGAGGCTGTGCCAGATCTGCTTGAGCCAGTTGTCGTTCGCGAATAGCGCCTTTCGGACGGCCCTGCGGATGAGCCGCAACATGGGCCTATCGTCGAGGATCATGAGTGGATCCGCCTTGTTGGTCTCGAGCCAGCCATCGAACCCGTGACGGCTGGGGTTCCAGCGCAGCAGCCGTTGCAGGATGCGTTGGACGGTGCGGTAGCGGCAGTTTTCGATGCGCTGGAAGTAACGGCGCATCTTCCGGGCACGCCAGGAGTCGTCGCCGGTGATGCGGGCGATCTCGTCCCAATCGCTGTTGTCCGGATAGATCAGGATCATGGCATGGTGGGCGGTACAGCCGCCCAAGGTGGCGGCCCTGGGATAGAAGACCCCCTTGCGCTCGGGTGTGTACTTGGAATCGCGTCGCTGCTGGTCCTCGTCCGCGTAGTGCCGGACGAAGAACGCCCAGGACATCGCTTTGTCCTCGGACGCCGCGGGATGAAAGGCCGGCACCTGATAGTCGTAGCTATCCGGCGACCCGCCGGCCTCCATCAGCAGCACCCGGTAACCGGCCTCGGCCAGATTGGCCGCGACCGGCCCACCGCCCGCGCCGGACCCGACGACGATATAGTCATACGCAAGCGCGTCATCCCGGGTGATGCCGTTGTCGAGTTGATCGGACGCCATCGATCGATCTCCGTCGGACGTTTGGACAAGGTCGCGGCCCGTTTCAGTCCGGGTTCAGAGTGTCTTCACGAACTCGATCAAGGCGTCCTTGTCGGCGTCCGGTAGATCGCTCCCGAAGGGATGCCCCCGGTCGACCTCGAAATCCGGGCAGGTGCTCAGCGCTATCAGGTCCGGGGCCAGTTCCTTGAGCCGCGCGGTGGTTTGGGCGGCGTCCAGTCCCTCGCGTTCGACCTCTTGATAGGCCCGCTTGGCGCTCTTGAGGAAACGCAGCATCCGCCACAGACCGACGCCCTCGTCCCCGAGGTCGACATTCAGATTGGAGATGAGATTGACCGGCGTGCCTGCGGGGATGGGTCCAACCACGATGTTGCTCCCCTCGACCAAGCCGCCGAGTCCGACCACCGACCGCAGCAGACTGGACAGGGGGTTGCCGTCCACCAGCGGCTGGGTGTACCAGGGCAGCGTCTGGGTCGCAGCCTTGAGGAAAGTGACCTGGGTGGTGCGGTTGATGATACCCGGGCGAGTCTCGGGCCACAGTAGCTTGCGAATGCCGTCGTCGAAGGCGGCCATGCGACCTTCGGTGCTCGGATCGCTGTTGAACAGACCGACCTCGTTGTTGTGCAGATAGGGCGCGGTGGACCAGATGGCGACCAGCGAGGGAACCCGTTGATAGCCGCGCCCGCCGGCCGGGGTTTCCCAGTCGAACTCGGTGTTGGTGATGGGATCCTTGAGCGTGACCGTCCCCGCGGCGGGAAGGTTCTTGTAGGTCTGGGACGAGAAATCCGCCCAGACATGACCTTCGATCGCGTTGCTGGCCATGGAGCTGCAAATCTCGGTCTCCAGGGTCGTGACCGGGATCCGTGCGTCGGTGGACAGATAGTTGTCCTCGAGGAAATCGTCCGCCATCACCAGCGCGCGCATCTTGCCCTTGAAGTCGTCGGTCTGGGTCCAGTCCGAATACTCCTTCCAGCACTCCAGATAGTCGCGCTCGCCGCAGTTGAGCTTGGGCGCATCGTCCGGAAGCTTGCTGGAATGGCAGGCGGCGCAGTTCTCGGCGAAGACGATCTTGCCCCTCTCCATGACGCTCGGATCCGAGCTGATATAGTCCGCGCCTCCGGGTGCATCCCGCAGCGGCATGGGGCCACTGGCCGCGATCAGATACTTGGCGAGATTGCCTGAGCGTTCCTGGGTCGCATTCCAATAGACCGAGTTGTCCTGCGCGACCTTGACCTTGATCGGGCTCTGGGGTCTGACGCCGATCAGCGGGCGGATATGGCGGATCCATTGCTGATGGTATTCGCCGATATTGATATAGACGCGCGTCAGGGCGGCATCGATCCCGACCGAATCGGCGCCATCCCAGAGAACACGCGGCACGCCGAAGGTCGGCCCGCGCTTCTGAACCTCGGGCAGCGCCAGCGCCCCGCCTGCGCTGGTCTCCTGATGCCAGCGCTCGGCGGCCGCGAGGCGCGCGCTCACATCGAAGATGGCGTTCATCGCCCGCGGATTGTTGATGTAGTCCGTGGGGACCAGCGAGGTATCGACCGCGCCGGGTTTCTGGCTGTCGAGGATGTGCCAGACGACGTTGTCCTTCTCCACGTTGACCCCGAAGACACGACCGAACCAGAAATACTGGGCACCGATGGTGGCGGAGAGGTTCTCGAACTGCGGCGACTCCGGATCCGCCGGCGGATGCAGCGGGTGGTGACTCACATGGCAGAAGGAGCAGGCCATGCCGACCCGATAGGGGCGCACCAGTTTGGGGTTGGAGTAATAGTCCGGGTCGTTGTAGAACTTGTCCGCGTCCCAACGCGCGGCGGCTTTTTTATCGAAATTGGGATTGGGATAGATGCGTAGCCCCAGAATGCCGGATGCCTTGCCGTAGACCTGTTCGTCGAAGGGCTCGGGCGGTGCGGTGCGCTCGTCCAGGCAGAGTCCGAACTTGTCGGGCGTGGTGGCCTGAACGAAGCCGGGCTCATTCATCAGGCCCAGATAAGCGAAACGGTTGGCACGGCTGTAGTAGTTGGTGTAATTCCCGCCCGGATACCGCGACGTGTCGGTCTCGGATCCGGCATAGGGCGCCGGCGCGCCGGGGGTCTCGGGACCCGGCGCCTCGGCGCCCGGGGCACAGGGATAGGATCCTGCCGCCTTGAGTAGATCGAAGGTGCCGAAGCTGTTGCTGGCGAGCCAGTCCCAGAAGGCTTCGTTGCCGCCGGTCCAGATCATCCAGGTGTTGCGCCCCTTGACCTGATCCTCGTCAAGCGCGATGCCGTTGTCCATCCCCTTGAAATAGTCCACAGCCGATTCCGGGAAGTCGGCGGTCGTCTTACCGGCCAGCTTCGCCTCGTCTTGCGCCGGGCGCGCGTTCCTGAGAGCGACAAAGATCGCGATGACAGCGACGGCGACGATTGCAATGACGAGTGGGCGGCTGAGTATTTTCATGAGGTCTCTCCCATCCAGCGCCGAGGTAACGGCGGTAGCGAATGTCGATTGAGGTCGGCGTGATCCGGCGTGGTCCCGGATCAGATCACCAGGAGGATGAGCAGCAGAATCGCGATCAGGACCCAGAAAATGCGTCGGTGTGCGCGTTCCAGATACGCATCGACCGGGCTGGAACGAACCACGTCGGTCAAGACGCGCGTGGCGGTCTTGGTGGTTGTCTGCTTCGTGCTCATCGCCGCGAACCTCCAACGGGTGAAAGGGGCAAGGGATCGGCGCCTGCGTCTTAGTGGAAGGGCTGCGGCCTGAAGACCGACATGACGTCCGCGATCATCTCCTCGTGGTTGGCGTAACGCCGCTCGTCGTAACAGCCAAAGGGGTTCGCGGGCGCGTTGAGCAAACAGCGATTGCAGAACGAGCAGGGGCGGTCCGGTAGATCCTGCCCCGAGGCGAGGATCCGGGGCAGATCATTGTTCGCGACAAGTGGTCGTGCGATCGCCACCCCATCGAAGTAATTTTCCTCGATGCCCCGGCGGATCAGCGCGCCATCCTGGAATCCCCCGGTATTGATGACTGGGATCCCGACCCGCGCCTTGATTTGGCGGCAGCCATCCATGCTCACGCCCTCCAGCGGGTAGTCCTTCTTGGTGCGATTCCACAGCCAGAGAAAAATCGGCCGCAGCGATGTGAAATGAAACAGAAAATAGTTCGGGAAATAGGCGCGGACGCCGTTCGAGACCATGGCCCCATAGGCGCTGTTCGCCTCGTCCGCAGGAAAGGCGCCGGGCGGAACAAGCGGATGCGGGAAGATGCTGCCCGCGGAGATATGCAGGCCGTCGACACCGTCTTGCTCAAGCCATTCGCAGATCTGGATGTAATCCGTGATGTCGTTGCCCTTCTTCTCCCAAGGGAAGAGGGCATTATTGAGATCGAAGGCGTTCATCTTGACCTGCAAGTGGAAATCCGTACCCGCCTCCGCACGCACGGCCTGAATCACCTCATGCAGAAAGCGGTAGCGGTTGCGCAGCGAGCCGCCATAGTCGTCCTTGCGGTCATTGATCGCCGAGCTGAGAAACTGCGTAAAGAGATAGCCATGCGAGGCGTGCAGCTCGATACCATCCAGTCCGGCCTCCCTGGCGCGTCGCGCGGCCTGGCCGAAGAGCTGAAC
The DNA here is from genome assembly GCF_003634315.1 of Thiocapsa rosea. Lineage (NCBI taxonomy): Bacteria > Pseudomonadati > Pseudomonadota > Gammaproteobacteria > Chromatiales > Chromatiaceae > Thiocapsa > Thiocapsa rosea. Next base: position 354,680 of record NZ_RBXL01000001.1, on the reverse strand, counting down.
GAGCTCCTTGATTTGATCCAGGGTGGCGGCCTCGCACAAGAGGCCATGAAAGGTATCCATCCGAGAGGTGGACGACAGCCCTGTATTGAACCGATTCTCGACCCCGCCGATGTCGCGCTGACGCCCGGAGTGACTGAGCTGGATGATGAACTTGCAGTCGTATTCGTGGACCTTCTCCCCGAGCTTGCGCCAGAACGGAATCTTGTCGTCGTCATCGATCATCGCGTAGTTGGGAAGGATGCGGCCGCGGATATGGACCGGGGCGAAGGATGAAATGATCGCCCCGACGCCGCCGCGAGCGAATTTCTCCTCCCAGTTGATGCGCGCGAGAGAGCCGGATCCGTCGTAGTTATCCCAGCGACCGGAGATGCTGGAGCGGAACAGGCGGTTCTTGACGGTCAGGTGGCGAAACGCGAGCGGCTGAAAGATGACATCGCTCTGCATACGAGAATCTCCATTCGACGCGGACAACGGGGTTGGGCGCTCGTCGCCTTGCCTCGAGCGACTTCCGGATGCAATCGGACCTTGTGTCGGCGCTTTCATTGCCGGGTATTCGAAGAGGGCTCAACGGCACGGTAGATCACGGTTCCGTCGCGCAAGACCTCTTTTCGCACCTGCCCCGCCGCCTCCATGACGTCAAGCGCCTGTTGAACCTGCTCGGACGCCTCTTCGAAGCGCTGGCGTAAAAGCCACCAGCGTCGAATGCCTTCCGCACTATCTGCTGCCGATGGATGCTCAAACAGGTACCGACCAATCTCCTCGGCGAGCCGATCAATCGCATCGTCTTGAGTTGCCATGTCGACCCGGAAATATCCAAAGCGGCACACTTGACGAGAGCTTCGCAAAGGCCGCGCCAATTCGAATAAAGAGGCTAACGTACTCAGTTATAACGTTTTTTACTGCGGTCTATGATGGGTGCCTGCGGGGAATAATCCCCATGGTTTCGGTCAAGAAAAGCGATAAGGAGGGCGCTGCATGCAGCAATCGAGACCCTGGGATTTTTCCCGCGGCCCGGGGGAAAAACACCCCGGCGAAACGCTCGGGACGATGGACGCCGCGTCATCGATGGACGCTCGCTGAAGGTTTGCCCGCGAGTCGCGCTCGCTTCAAGTGAGATATGCAGACGGGGATTGGGCCGATTGATTTGAACCGGCTTCCGGGACGAGGAGTGTGCTCGCTAGCCGACAGGCGGAATGTCAAGGTCTGTCGGTACAGCCTTGAAAACTTTGGCGGGACAGCCCGTGCTTCTTGAGTAATTTGCCGAGATCGCTTCTGTCCTTTCCGGCAATTTGTGCTGCGAGTGTCATGTTCCCGGCGGTGCTAGCGAGGAGGCGCGACATGTAGATGCGTTCAAACTCGGCGACGGCAGATGCCTTCGCGACCTTATAAGTCTGTTGCCCCGACTCCTGAATGGCCCCGGGCGGATCGACATCGGCGGGGCCTTCCTCGATCCCCCCGATGTCGATGACGGTACCCGTTGCCAAAAGCCATTCACGGTAGATCAGATTCTCGAGCTCGCGGACGTTCCCGGGCCATGAATGGGCCTCCAGCCGACCCATGGATGCCCTGGAGAGCGTCTTGACGGGCGTATCGAATTCGCTGCTCAGTCGCCTTAAGAAGGCCGCCGTCAGGAGAGCGATATCCCCTGTCCGAACACGCAGCGCAGGAAGTCGGACGCAAAGCACATTGAGCCGGAACAGCAGGTCCGACCGAAATAGCCCCCGGGCGACCATCGCCTTCAAGTCGGTGTTGCTGGACGCGAGCACCCGAACCTTCGCCTCTCGGACCAGAGTCCCGCCAACCGGACGATACTCCCGATTCTGGAGAAAGCGCAGAAGCGCGGCCTGGGCGCGTGGACTGATCGCCTCGATCTCGTCGAGAAAAAGTGTCCCGCCTTCAGCCTGCGCGATAAGACCGATCCTGGCCTCTTTGGCGTCCGTGAAGGCACCGCGGACGTGCCCGAAGAGCTCGCTTTCGACCAAGTTGTCCGGGAGCGTGGCGCAGTTGATCGGGATAAACGCGGCATCGCGGCGCGCGCTCAGATAATGGATTGCGCGTGCGACCAATTCCTTGCCGGTGCCGGTCTCGCCTTGGATCAGAACCGTCGCGTCGCAAACGGCGAACTTTGCGACAGCGGACAGCGCTGCAAGAAAAGGCGGCGACCGGCCGACTAAATTGAGCTGGGTGAATTCATCCATTGGCCAACCTCCAAGCGGCGGTTGAGGACGTCTCGTAACTGACGATCGGTAAAATACTTGCGGGGTCACCGGAGTACGCCTAGGTGCTTCCCGATAACTCTTGACTTCGCTGCTGGGTTACCCAAGAAGATAGCAGATCGACCGGGTTTCGGTATGGATTAGGGCGTTCCGGATATTTTCCTGACGCCTTGTCGTGTTCGTCCGGAATCCGATGACGACAACGACAACGACAACGACAACGAAATATTCTGCGACGGTTTGCGCAAGACTGACGGCATCAGGGCCTCGATGCCTTCCAGGTGCTCGCTGTCGGGATGACTCTTCCCGGAAATCACCCAAACCGCGTCCAGAGCGAAATGCGTCATTTTCATTTTGTGTTTAGCGTCGGAGACTCCCTTGATCTTGGCGAGACGCGGTTTAGAATTTAAGCTTTTTTAATGCTCTAAACCGCGTCAGCTCCGACACTCGTCGGAGCTGACGCGGCTAAGCCATTCCAACAAATAACGCATACCGCACCAGGCGCGGTTTAACGTCATACCTGGTCGCGGTCGGTCAGGATACGTCTCGTGTACAAGAGGAATGGCCGGACCGGATTCGCTGCTCCTCACGCCTTGCGCGACACGAACCAGACATTCATCGGATCGTGGGGCAGCACATGCCGCTCGATCTGCGCGAAGCCGGCCTCGCGCAGCATTCGCTCCGCGGTCTCCCAGCCCCACATGGTGCCGAGCCCCTCGCCGCCCTGACCGAGCGAGACGGGCGTGCAGTGGACGCAGGAGATCGCGTAAAGGAGCGACGCCATCGGGAAGTCGAGATTCTTCTCCAGGTGTGCGGAGCCGCCGATGTCTTGCATCAGATAGACACCGTCGTGGCGCAGCGCACCGCAGAGGCGGCGCAAGAGGTCCTGCGGGTCTTTCTGGTCGTGCACCGCATCGAAGGAGACAACGAAGTCGTAGCGCTCCCGCTCTTGGAAATGGGTCAGGTCGCGCACCTCGAAACGGACGTTCTTCGTGCCGTTGGTCCGTGCGTTGCGTGTCGCATCCGCGATGGCGTCGGCGCAGAGGTCGTAGCCGGTAAAGCGGCTGCGCGGATAGCGCTCGGCCATCGCGATCAAGGCCCGGCCGCGTGCGCACCCGGCATCCAAGACCTCGATCCCGGCCTCCAAGCGCCGTCTGAGTCCGGGAACGAGCGGGAGCAGCGTGTCGAAGAGCTGCGCGACCACGGTCTGGTTGCTGTCCTCGCACATCACCTGATGAAAGTCCGGGAAGTCGCCGTAGTCCAGACCATCCCCGGTCTCGAAGCAGGCAAGTGTGCGATCCTGGACCTGACCCATCAGGGTCACATACTGGGCATACACGGCGAAGTTGCCTAGGGCGCCGCCGCGCGTGAGACAGGCGGCATGCTCGGGCGGCAGCGCGTAGGTTCGACGCACCGGATCGTATTGGACAATCCGCCCGGTGGTCATGGCCGCGAGCCATTCGCGCACGTAGCGCTCCGACAGGCCCGCCTCCGAGGCGATGCGCTGGCTCGTGCTCGGCGGCAGCCTCGCCATCAGGTCGAACAGCCCGGTGCGATGCCCGATCGAGAGCATGACGGCGACGGCACCGGAATCGAGGATCTGCCCGATACGTTCGGCAAAGCTTTCGGCGTTCTGCTGATCGAAGCTCTGTTTCTCTGCGAGAGACAATGACATGGTTGTACTCCGGCGTTGTTGAGGGGTAGGCTCAGGATCCCCGAGATCGCCGGGTCGCGGCAGAGGCATGCTGGACAAAATCGGGGCATTTCGGTCAAGATTTTGCGATGAGCCGCGAACGAGACCCGAAACCCGTGTCCGCCCCCGTCTCCGCCCCCGTGTCCGCCCCCGTGTCCGCCCCCGTGTCCGCCCCCGTGTCCGCCCCCGTGTCCGCCCCAGTGTCCATCAGCCTGCTGGCCTTGCCCGAGAGCATGCCGGCTGCACTCTATGGCCTGTTCGAGGTCTTCTCCTCGGTCGGTGTGACCTGGTCCGAGCTGACCGGCGAGCCGGCCGCTGCGCCCCGTCTCGATGTGCGGATCCTCGCCGCCCGCGCTGCACCCTTCCCGAGTCCGCTCGGCATCCCGATCGCCCCGCATGCGGGCATCGATGCGGTCACCGAGACCGACATCATCGTCGTGACCGATTTGGCCCTTGCCGCCGACAGCGACCCGCGCGGTCGCTGGCCCGAGGAGTCCCGCTGGCTGCGCGAGCGCTACCGCTGCGGCGCAACCCTCTGCTCGGTGTGTACCGGCTCCGTCGTGCTGGCCGACGCCGGCCTGCTCGACGGTGAGGAGGCGACCAGTCATTGGAGCGTCACGGGTCTCTTCAAGCACTACTACGCCGGGGTGAGACTGCGCCCGGAGCGCATTCTCTCTTTGAGCGGAGAAGACGGACGCCTCGTCACGAGCGGCGGGGCTGCGGCTTGGGAGGACCTGGCGCTGTATCTGGTCGCCCGATTTTGCGGCGAGGCCGAGGCGGTACGCCTGGCCAAGCTCTTTCTGTTCGGCGACCGCAGCGAAGGCCAGATGCTCTACGCCGCCGGCGCGCGACCTCGACGTCACGAGGACGCCGTTATTGCACGCTGCCAGGCGTGGATCGCCGAGCACTACAGCCTGGACAATCCGGTGGCGCGCCTGGTGGCTGAATCCGGTTTGGCCGAGCGCACCTTCAAGCGACGTTTCCAGGCCGCTACCGGCTACTCGCCGGTGGAGTATGTCCAGACCCTAAGGGTCGAAGAGGCCAAACACCTGCTGGAAACCACCCGCGAGACCACCGATCTCATCGCCCATCGCGTCGGCTACGAGGATCCAACCTTCTTCCGGCGGCTCTTCAAACGGCGCACCGGCGTCACCCCGGCGCGCTATCGACAGCGTTTCCAGTCCATCGGCAAGCTCCCGCGCTGGCAGGGCTGAGCCGTCACCGACGCGCGAGATGTGTCTATCCCGTCGGTGAGCTCCCGGCGATTTTGCTGCTGCGGGGAGGGCGGGGAACTGGCCTGCGCCCGTAGGTGCGCTGAGGTGGCTCGGATCCACAATCCAACGGCCGCTCGGTGGGGATGGATCAGTGGCGGGTTCGACTGCCTGAACGCCAAGTGTCGATTTTCCCGATTCCCGTTCGTCTACAGTTAAACCGCGTCCAGAGCGAGATGCTCACTTTCGAGTGAGCTCGACGTTTGGTGCATCCACGACCCTTAGCGGGGACGCGGTTTAAAAGGGATCGCTCCACCGGTCCCGTCCGCCCCCATCCAGCCACAGGAGAGATCGCTATGGCCACCAACCCCGTCGTCTGGTTCGAGATTCCGACCCGGAATATCGCCCGAGTCCGCGCGTTCTACGAGGCCGTGCTGGGTGTCGCGCTCACACAAGCCGACACCAGCGCGTTTGCGCCCACCACCGAGGTGTGGATGTTTCCGATGGATGAGAATCTGCCGGGGTGCGGCGGTGCGCTGGTGCAGGGGCCGGAGAACCCCGTAGGCCCTGGAGGCAGCATGGTCTACTTCGCGTGTGAGGACTGTGGCGTCGAGGCCGAACGTGTCGCGACCGCCGGCGGCTCGATCGAGAGCCCGAAGCAACCGATCGGCGAGTACGGGTTCTGCGTCGTCGCACGCGACCCGGACGGCAACCGCTTCGGCCTGCACTCGATGCGCTGAGGGTCTCGCGATGAATTTCCTGCTGCTGATCCTCGAAGAACACGGCGACCGCGACGCCCGCAGCGACGCCGAGGGCCAGGCGCTTTACGCCGAAATGCTCGCCTTCGGCGCCGAGCTCGACGCCCGTGGCCAGTTGCTCGCGAGCGAATCGCTGCGCCCCGACCGCCACGGGGGGCGCGTCCGGCGCCGCGAGAGCAAAACGCGTTTCATCGATGGCCCGTTTGCCGAATCACGCGAGATGATCGGTGGATTCTTCCTGATCGACTGCGCCGACCGCGACGAAGCGCTCGAGTGGGCCGCGCGCTGCCCGGCCGCACGTTTCGCGACGGTCGAGGTGCGCGAATGCGCGCCCTGTCATCAGCGCTGAAGGCTCCGCCCGAGATCGCTCCCGACAGTCACCTGAACCCGGAGGAAATGTGCCATGTCCACCGACCGCACCGTCCGCCTGCATCGCATCCTGCGCGCGCCGCCCGAGCGGGTGTATCGCGCGTTTCTCGAACCCGACGCCATCGCCAAGTGGAATGCACCGCACGGCTTCACCGCGCGTGTGCACGAGATGGACGCCCGCGTCGGCGGCGGCTATCGGATGAGCTTCATCAACTTCGCCACCGGCACCCGCCACGACTTCGGCGGCCAGTACCGCGAGCTCGTCCCCGGCCGGCGCATCGTCGTCAGCGACCGCTTCGACGATCCGGCGCTGGACGGCGAAATAACGCTCACGATCACGCTCGAGCCGGTCTCCTGCGGCACCGCGCTGCACATCCTTCAGGCGACGCGGCATCGCCACTGCGCTGATCCGGCGCACGCAGGCGATTGCCGCCGAGCTCGGGGCCCGGGTCGTGTTCGTGCAGGCCGACCGCACCGACGATGCGGCCATCGCGCTTTACAGTGGCGTTGGCCGGCGCGAGGACGTGCTGCACTTCGACCTGCCCGTCGCGGATTCCTCCGGCGCACCTCGGGGTTCGCCCGGGCGCACCCCTCCCGAGTGAACAAACCGCCCGCATGGCGCCCTGTGCCGGCGATCCGTGATCGCCACGAGGACAAATACGATGGCCGAGATCCAGCAAAAGATCGTTCCACACCTCTGGTTCGACCAGGACGCCAGGGAAGCCGCCAGCTTCTATTGCGCGGTCTTCCCCGACTCCGGCTACGGGCTCTCCTGGCAGATCGTCCCCGGGGAACTGTCCACCATGATGACGGACGCGGATCCCGAGCGGGTGAACCGGGTAACCCGGGCCGTTCTCGAGATGAAGAAGCTCGATCTCGCTGCGCTGCAAGAGGCCTACGATGGCCGATAGGCAAGACCGCAACGCCGCGCTGCAGCGCCACGGTGTCGGAGGTCCCCCGCGATGAAGACGATCTACTACACCGCCAGCAGCCTCGACGGCTTTCTCGCCACCGAGGATGACTCGCTCGCCTGGCTCTTTGCGCTCGGGACTTCGCTCGACGGCGAACAAGGCAGCGATTCGGGTTACGCCACGTTCATCGCCGGCGTCGGCGCGCTGGCCATGGGCTCCGCAACCTATGAATGGCTGTTGCACAATCCGGAGCAGGTGGCTGCGGCGACCGGAACACCGTGGCCATACACGCAGCCGACCTGGGTGTTCACGACGCGCAGCTTGCCGCGGATCGACGGCGCCGACCTTCGCTTCGTGCGCGGCGACGTGCGCCCCGTGCATCGGGAGATGCGCCGCGCCGCCGGGGCCGGCAACGTCTGGATTGTCGGAGGCGGCGAGCTGGCCGGGCAGTTCCACGACGCCGGGCTGCTCGACGAGATGGTCGTCCAGATCGGATCGGCCACGCTGGGGCGCGGCAAGCCGCTGTTCCCGCGTCGCCTGGTCGGCCCCTCGTTGCGACTGCTCGGCCTGCGCCGTCCGGGCGCCGAGCTGGTCGAACTGCATTACGCACTCAAGCCTGACCCACCCGACCCATCAGCTTCACCCCACCCCAGAGGAGACGCCCCATGAGTTACGTCGATGGCTATGTGATTCCGGTTCCGCAGGACCGACTGGAGGAGTACCGCAAGCAAGCCGACCTGGCCGCGCAGATCTGGCGCGAGCACGGCGCGCTGGAGGTCGTCGAATGCGTCGCCGACGACGTGGCGCCGGGCGAGGTTACCTCGTTCCCGCGTAGCGTGCAGGCACGCGACGGGGAAACGGTCGTGTTCTCGTGTATCCGCTACGCATCCCGCGAGCAGCGCGACCGCGTCAACGCTGCCGTCATGGCCGACCCTCGCCTGCCTTGTCCGCAGAAGATGCCGGAAAGCGAAACACCGTTCGACCCCCGCCGCATGTTCTGGGGTGGCTTCGGAGTCCTGGTGGAACGATGACCGACGGGGAGCGCATCGATCCCCCCAGGGATGACTCCGGCGATCCGCCTGGCGTTCAGCACGTCCGCCGCCGGATCGAGGCGATCTGGCGTCTCGATGCGGGACGCATCATTGCGGCACTGGCGCGCTGGAGCGGCGACTTCCAGCGCGCCGAGGACGCCGCCCAGGATGCACTGATCGCCGCGCTGGAACACTGGCCGACGCGGGGCGTGCCCGAGCATCCGACGGCGTGGCTGCTGCGCACCGCGCGCAACCGTGCGATCGACCACCTGCGGCGTGAACAGCGGGGCGACGCGCTGGTCGGCGACTACGGCCGCGAGATCGCGCGCAGCCATCTCGCATGCTCGACGCTGTTATGCAGCGACGACGCCCACCACGATGCGCTGGCCCTGCTGTTCATCGCCTGCCATCCGATCCTTTCGGCCGACGCCCGCTGCGCGCTCGCGCTACGCATCATCGGGGGGCTGGACAACGCGGCGCTGGCACGCGCCTTTCTGGTGCCGGAGGCAACCATCGCGCAGCGCATCGTGCGCGGCAAGCGCAAACTTGCCGCAGCGAACATCCGCTTCGAAATCCCCTCCGCGGCGGAATGCCGCGAACGCCTCGGCTCGGTACGCGAGGTGATCTACCTGATCTTCACCGAGGGCCACGTCCCCAGCCAGGGCGCCGACTGGGCGCGGCCCGACCTCTGTCATGTCGCACTGCGCATGGCGCGCGTCCTGGCGCAGGCCGCTGCCGATGACACCGAGACACAGGCGCTGCTCGCATTGATCGAGCTGCACGGTGCGAGGCTGGCCGCACGCATGGACGAACAGGGTGACCCGGTGCTGCTCGAGGATCAGGATCGCGGAAAATGGGATCGCGGCGGCATCCGCCGTGGCCTCGCCGCACTGGCGCGCGCCAACAGGCTCGCGTTGACCTGGACTACGGCCCAAGATCAGGCCCGGGGTGCAGCACCGACGGTTGCACCGGGGCCGCTACGCCTGCAGGCAGCGATCGCCGCCTGCCACGCGACCGCGCCCAGCTTCGCCGCCACCGACTGGCGCCAGATTGCGGGGCATTACGCGACGCTGTTCGCGACCACCGGATCACCGGCGGCGCGCATCCACGAAGCCCAAGCGGCAGCCCGGTTCGACGATCCGGTGCGGGTGCTGGCCGCACTCGACGCTGCCGTCGACGCGCAGGCACTCGCCGGTTACGTGCCGCTACACGCGGTGCGCGGCGACCTGCTGGAACGTTGCGGCGAGCGGGCGGCCGCTGCGGATGCGTTTCGGCTGGCCGCCGAACATTCCGGCAACGCTGCCGAAGAGCGCTTGCTCCGCGCCCGCGCGCAGCGTGCGGGGGACGGTGCCGGATTCACATAAGGTGGTTTCCGGACAAGGATCTACCGGCAGAGCCGCAGCCAGGAAAAGTGGTTGAAGGCTCTACTCGTTGTCGTTGTCGTGTTCGTCGGGAATCCGATTACGACAACGACAACGACAACGACACATTCTGCGAGGGTTTGCCCGAGACTGACGGCATCAGGGGCTCGATGCCCGCCAGGCACTCGCTGTCGGGATGACGATTCCCGATCCCCAGTCGGGTTGCGCGGGGGCAATACAATCCTAGGAGCATCGAGCGCTGTTGGTCTATCATAGACTTACCTTGAGCCCACTCCTCCGCACCCAGAGTTTGGGGGACGCATGTTGACCGTCACCCGAGCGTCCTCTATCCCCCGGGCGGGAGGCGCCCTCGCCATGTCGATCGCCGCCGGACGCACATCCGGCACCGCGGTGCCGGACTCCCCGGGGCTTTTCGGAACGTCCTTTCCGGCCCGGTCGCGCTCAGACGCCATCACCCCGGTACGGCGGCGGCCATGACGCTCCGACGCCGCGCCCAGCTGATTGCCCTGATCTCTGCGCTGGGCTTTCTTGCACTGCTCGGTCTGTCGGTGGTCAACCACCGGAACTGGAGCCAGTCCGCAAGAACCCTGGCGTTGACGAATACGTTGAACGTCGAGATCATCCAACTGCGAACCTTGCTCTTCGGCTATATCCTGCGCGTGCAGGGCCATCCCCGCGACCTGGTGGAATCCCAGTTCGACACCATCGACGATCTGCTGGCGCGAGAGTCCGCGTCCATCGCCGAGGCGATCCGCGACGACCAACGGAGCCAGGATGCTTGGGAGGAGTTGCGTCGGCTGCTCGACCGGATGCGAAGACTGTTCCCCGAGGTGGATGGCCCGGGGTCCGAACCGCGCTTTGCCGAGCGCGACGAGCGTGCGGCCAATCTCCTGTTGGTCGATAGCCATGCCCTGACCGAGCTCGTCAAACATATCCGGGTGCAGGCCAATGCGCGGATGCTGGTGGCGAGCGAGCGGACAAACCTGACGCTGGGCCTGCTGCTGTTCGGCGTGGCCGGGCTTGGTCTGTGGATCTTCGGCACCCTCCAGTGGACGATCCTGAGTCCGGTGCAAGCCTTGCGCGATGCCGCGCTGCGGGTCGGCGCAGGCGCGCTGGAGCAGCGCCTGCACAGCGCGCGCCGGGACGAGCTGGGCGAGCTTGCGAACGCCTTCGACACCATGTTGGACCGGCTCCAGGAGAATACCGTCTCGCGCGCGCGGCTGGAGACCGAGATGGTGGAGCGCCAGCGCGCGCAGGCCGAGATTCAGCGTCTCAATGTCGGTCTGGAGGAGCGGGTGCGTCAGCGCACGGCGGAGCTTTCCGCCGCCAATCTCGAGCTGGAATCCTTCGCCTATGCGGTCTCCCACGACCTGCGTGCGCCGCTGCGGGCATTGAGTGGCTTCAGTCAGGCCCTCATGGAGGACTACGCCGATCGGCTGGACGGGGAGGCACTGGACGATCTTCAGCAGATCGACCTCGCCAGCCGGCGTATGGGCGAGCTGATCGACGGCATCCTGACCCTGTCGCGCAGCACCCGCGGCGTGTTGCGACACGATACGGTGGATCTGGGCGCGCTCGCCCATTGTCGGCTCGCGCAACTGGCGGCGGCCGAGCCGCAACGCCGGGTTACCCTGGAGATCGAGCCGAGGCTTACCGTTTCGGGCGATCCGACCATGTTGGAGGCGGTCATGGTCAACCTGATCGACAATGCCTGGAAGTACACCGGCCGGACACAAGACGCGACCATTCGGGTCTATTCTATGGAGAGGGACGGGGCGCGCTGGTGCTGTGTGAGCGATAATGGCGCCGGCTTCGACATGGCCTACTCCGAACGGCTGTTCAAGGCGTTCCAGCGACTGCACCGGCAGGACGAATTCGTCGGCATCGGCATCGGACTTGCCACCGTGCAGCGCATCGTTCACCGTCACGGCGGCGCCGTCGCGGCCGAGGGCGTGCCGGGTCGGGGTGCCACCTTTCGCTTTTCGCTGCCCGAGGCGGCCAGTGAGGAACCGTCGGTATGAAGCACCTCGCGATTCTCATCGTGGAAGACAACCCCCAGGACGAGCGTCTGATGCTCCGCGCCTTGCGCAAGGCGAATCTGGCCAACACCATCGACGTGGTGCGCGACGGTCAGCAGGCCTTGGACTATCTGTTTGCCGAGGGCGAGTTCGCCGGCCGTGACGGGGGGCTTCCGGCCGTCGTGCTGCTCGACATCGGGCTGCCCCGACTCTCCGGCCTGGAAGTGCTCGAGCGTCTGCGCGCGGACCCACGCACCCGTCTGCTCCCGGTGGTGATTCTGACCTCCTCGGACGAGGAGAACGACCGGCTGCGCAGCTACGAGAGCGGCGCCAACAGCTTCGTGCGCAAGCCGCTGGAGTTTGCCGGCTTCGCCGAGACCGTCGCCCGCCTGGGCAGCTACTGGCTGCTGATCAACGATCCGCTGAGGCTCTGAGCATGGAACCGCACAGATGAACGCATCGCCCAAGCCGCGATTGAACGTGTTGGTCATCGAGGACGACCCGGCCGATTTTCGGCTGCTCGTGCGCCATCTGCGCAAGGAGTGCTTGGCGGCCGACTGCACCCGGGTCGCCAGCAACGAGGAACTGGAGGCGGCCCTGGCGGAGGGATGCTGGACGCTCGCGCTGGCCGACTACAGGATCCCCGGCATGGAGTTCGAGTCGACCCTGGGGATGCTTCGCGCGCGCTGCCCTGAGCTGCCGGTGATCCTGGTCTCCGGGACGGTCGGCGAGGAACGGGCGGTGGAGCTGCTGCACTGCGGGGTCGGGGATTTTGTCCTGAAGGACCACCTTATCCGCCTGGTTCCCGCAATCGAACGCTGTCTGCGCGAGACGGAGGAACAGCGCGCGCGCCGGGACGCTCAAGCGGCGCTGCGCGAAAGTGAGGAGAAATACCGCATCCTCGCCGACTATTCGCCCAATTGGGAATACTGGATCGCGCCCGACGGGGCCTACCGGTACGTCTCGCCCGCCTGTTTGGAGGTGTCGGGTTACGCACCGGCGGAGTTCTTCGCCGACTCCGGACTTATGGAATCCATCATCCACCCGGACGACCTGAATGCTTGGCGAATGCATCGCGCAGGATCGACCGATCCCGTCCCGCTGAGCTTCCGCATCCACACCCGCGACGGCGACGAGCGTTGGCTCGAGCATGTCTGTGTACCGGTTCTCGACGACGCGGGCCACTTCTTGGGTCGGCGCGGCTCCAATCGCGACATCACCGAACGTCGCCGCGCCGAACAGAAAGTCGACTTCCTGACCTATCGCGATCCCTTGACCGGCCTGCCCAATCGCGCGCTGTTTCACGAGCTGTTGACCCGCGCGATCGCGCATGCCGAGCGCACCGGCACCGAGTTCGCGCTGCTGTTTCTCGACCTCGACAACTTCAAGACCGTCAACGAAAGCCTCGGTCACAGCCAGGGCGATCGGCTGCTGATCGCGGTGAGCCGGCGTCTCCTGGATGTACTGCCGGAAGGCAACGCGCTGGCGCGCATCGGCGGCGACGAGTTCAACCTGATCCTGGATCGCGGCCGGAGACTGCCCGGTATCGACCTGATCGCGCAACACCTGATCGACGCCCTGAACGAGCCTTTCCTCATCGACGAACGGCACATCTATATCGGCGTCAGTATCGGCATCGCACTCTATCCCGCCGACGGCCAGGAGATCGAAACCCTGCAAAGCAGCGCCGACGCAGCGCTCAATCAGGCCAAACAGCAGGGAAGAGGGATCCTGCGTTTCTTCTCGCCGGAGTTGACCGACCGGGCGAAGGCTCGCCTCGCGCTCGAGGCCGAGCTGCGACATGCCATCGAGGGCGACGAATTACGCCTTTATTATCAACCGCAGACCGATCTGGTCAGCGGAGAGACCGTCGGCTTGGAGGGGCTGGTGCGCTGGCATCACCCCGAGCGCGGGATGATCCCGCCCGGCGACTTCATCCCGCTGGCCGAGGAAAGCGGGCTGGTCGTCGCGCTGGGGGACTGGGTGCTGCACACGGCCTGCCGTCAGATCAAGACCTGGCTCGACGCCGGGTTGGCACCGCGCCGGACCGCGGTGAACGTCTCCGCTGTCCAGTTGAGCCGGGATCACCTGATCGAGTCGGTCAAGCACGCGCTGCGCGAGACGGGCATTCCGCCCGAGCGCCTGGAGTTGGAGATCACCGAGAGCTTTGTGATCGCCGACCGCGAGCAGTCCTTCAAAGCACTGGCGGAGCTGCGCGCGCTGGGCGTGCGTCTGTCGATCGACGATTTCGGCACCGGTTATTCATCGTTGGCCTATCTGCAGCACATCGAGATCCATGAGCTCAAGATCGACATCTCCTTCGTGCGCGACGTGACCACGAACACCAGCAATGCCTCGATCGTCAAGGCCATCATCGCGCTCGGTCACAGTCTCGGATCGGAGATCGTTGCCGAAGGCGTCGAAACCCAAGCGCAGGCGGACTATCTACGTGCGCTTCACTGCGACCTGATGCAGGGCTATCTGGTCAGCCGGCCATTGCCGGTAGAGGAGATCACGCGGTTTCTGTCGCGCGCCGGCGCGACGCCCCGAGATACGAGCCGATAATTCGGGACGCGTTTCGAGCCGAGTCTGCGCTATGGTGCGCGCGCTTCCGACCCTGCTGGCCGAGGCCGGCTACGATTGCTTCCTGTGCTGGACCGGGATGGACGCCCCCCGCCGTCGGGCCGGCTGTTGACCCAATACACCCAATCTCGGGCACGTTGGCAAAGCGAGCGCGGTGTCGGTGGCCTTGAGTTCGTCTCCGCCCGCGACCCCGGGGGGGTGTTTCCAACATTATCTCGTCACGGATGCCCAAGATTCGCTCACCTGACTTCCGCCGATCTTTCCGCACGGCGGCCCCGGCCGAGAGGCGCCGGAAGGGTCCGTTCACGACCCGGACCTGCCGCTCGGCGCCTCGTCCCGGGTGACAGTTCCGGACGCATTTCGGTCTGTCGCAGTCAGACCCATGAGCGACTATGGAAAGCCAGGAGCCGTCTCTCATCGGCCGCAAGCGACTGACCGGTCCATACTGATAACGGCAACCCGCAGTCCGGTGACCGACGGACCGGTCACGACCCGGATCTGCCGGTCGCGACTGCCAAGCTTACGCCCAATGTCGCAAGGTCAGCAGACCGCCGCCTCGGTCCGTCTGGCCTTACAGGCAACACCAAAGGCCCGACCCGGTCACGCCCAGCCGCATGGTTTCCGGCCCTTGCAGATGGGGCGATAATTCGGGATGCTGCCCAGGCGGAGAGTCTAGCCACGCGCCTTGGCATCCAAACACATCGGATTGCAGTTTAAGGTTTTGGGATCTGATGTTCGCGCGCTTCGCCGATTGCATGCCCGCGTTATCGGGACTTTTTTGGAGCATTCGAGTGCTGGAGATTGTCGGAAAGTATCTTGAGGAGGAAGCGCTGCGACGTTCCTCAGCCGACGAGATTGATTTGTTTGGCCGGAGCGCCTTCAATCGCTATTACTATGCGACGTATTGGATTGTTAGGTCGTGCCTTGTAGAAATTGACCCGACTTGGGAACTAAAACATAAATCTGTTCCAGAACTACTAGAGGGGCAAGTTCGGAAAAAGCTGAATAATGAACTTAAGAAAGCAGAGCGTTTGAATATTAAAGGGGGGAAACTCCGGAATCGAATTTACACTTCGACCGCGGGCCTGGCGCAGCTTATGCGGCACGCGTACAGTAAGCGCGTAGAGGCGGATTATACTGCCTCCAGCAAAGTCACGAAGATTGATCAGACGCTCTACATGGGTAACGAGAAAAGTAGCTCGGCATTTCACTGGCCATCCCAAGCGAAGACCTTTACAGACGATTTGCTCAATGTATCCAAACAGCTCGGACTCAGGTGACAAGCAACGAATAAAGGAGTTCCTGCGCAAGTATGCGGACGGTCGGTATAGAGACTCCGTGGTTGAGTTTGTTCCGGAGTCCGGCAGATATCTAGTGCTTGTGCCGTACTCCGTGGCTCCGTTTTCACGAAAAGCATCTGTTATGCTAAGAAATCGCGTGCACAGAGAGCTTGGATTGAACGCTGACGTAGAAATGTGTTCGGATTTTTCAAACGGTCCAGCGAATGCTGCGTTGGCCCTGGCGCTGGAGAACCTACTGGACCGTAACTTTATCGATGTTGCGATGTTGAGTTCGCGCTCTGGCGCAATCGATGTTGTGGTTTATGTCAGATCCGAGGATGACATTGAACGGGGTGCTGCTCATCGCGATTTGGTGCGAAAGATAGGCTCTTTCTTGCAGGCATACGAATTGCAGCTTGGCCGCGTTTATATTACGGAATTGACCCAAGGTCCCCCAGCTCCACCGCAAATCCTATGGTGTGTTTACAGGCTAGCCCCCGCAAGCTTAGAGGTCATATTTAAGCGCTTGTCGGAGCAAGGGCTGACGGTGCCCTCGGAAAACTGGTTGAAAAGAGCTCTCGACGGTTTAGTTCGTGTGAAGGCCCTAATTTGGGAGAAGCCAGGCTGTTATTCCTTAACTGCGTTTGGTATGTCTGTGCTGCCGAACCGGCGGGGAAGAGATTCTCCTGATGTTGCACGCGCACTTGAGTTGGGCCGGCGAAAATGGTAGAAACCGCGTTGGGGCGTGGTGGGGAAGGTAAAAACTTGCGATGGGGCGCAACGCCCCAGCTTGCAAAGGTCTGGTACAGAAGGTTCGGTCGGGTTCGCACCGAAGATGCTTCGCATCTTCGGCACGAACCCGACCGGCGCTCAACGAAAGCGATCTGCGCTTTGCTTTAGAGGCCCTTGAATACTCCGCCACGCCTCATTCTCTTTTCCTCCCTCGATAAGTATCTCCAAGCACTTGGTGACGGCTTCGACGAGGCACACGTCGATGCTATTCGTTGTCTCGATAGTAAAGGCTATCCTCCTGTCGTCTCGATCAGAGCACTGTCCGTCTTATTTGGATACAGGAGTCAGTTTGTCGGGGCGATGCTGAATCGACCTCAACACTACTATCGAAGATTCCAAATTAGAAGCGGAAAAAAGCAACGGCGTATTGATGCACCTCGCGTGGGGTTGAAAATAATCCAGAAGTGGTTCGGCCATTATCTTGCTCGCGCGATTACCATGCCGGACGTAGTCGTTGGATTTGTTCCTGGACGTTCAATTCTGCATGGTGCGGCAATGCATTGCCGAGCGAAGTGGGTTTTTTCGACAGATATTAAAGATTTTTTTCAAAGCACCCCGACGGCAATCGTAAAGAATGCGCTTGTGGACATCGGGTATACTGAGCATGGCGCAGAAATCGCCTCGGGCTTGAGCAGCTTGAACGGGGTCCTTGCGCAGGGTTCTCCGGCAAGCCCGGTGTTATCCAATCTAGCTTTTCTGAAGGTTGACAGGCAACTACAAGAGTACTGCCACGAGCGCGGGCTTGTGTATACGCGATATGCAGACGATATAGTAATTTCCGGTGCGGGAAAGCCGAGTCCTAATATTTCAAGTGACGTACGTGGAATGATCGAGACAGGCAATTGGCAGTTGTCTGAAGAGAAAACAACCCTCTTGTCATTACCGAATCGGCTTAAGGTTTACGGCTTGTTGGTCGATCAGGCACGTCCGCGGCTTACGAAGGGATATCGAAGAAGACTTCGCGCGATTAGGCATCTCGTCGATTCAGGAAAGATTGATGCGCAGAACGATCCTAAGGCATATGAGCGCGCATGCGGTCATCTGGCATTTGCTCAGTCCGTAGAGGATTTTTCAGATCGTGTGCAAAAGGACAGCACCTGAGAACGGAAAGGATATCCGCTGACAAAGCTCAGACCCGACGCCCTGAATTTTAACGTTCTTTTTCGCGCACACGTTTATGATTGAGCGAACGTCCGCAATGCGATTAATCAGGCCCCCTATGGGCCCTGCGAGACCGACAACAAACCGCGCGAATTGATCGCTGGCGTGAGCAGTCATGGGAGTCCGCAATGCGCGTTGAAGAGTCACGCGGCTTGAGTTGACGTGTAACGGCTTGTGGCCGGTTGCTGCCACAACGAAGTCCCAAGACGGGTCTTGGCTCACGCCTCGCCAACAGCGGTGGTGGAAAATGGCAGATTTAGCGGGGATTAGTCTGAGAAAAATTGGCGGAATAACGTGAGCGACAACACGTATTTTTACTCCATCTTTCACGCCGGTTTCACGGACGAATAACGGGCGGGTCGTAGCCTTTCCTCAACACCGGAGCATCCCGGTGGATCAACCGACAGACGACCCGAGCGAGGAGGAATCGCGATGACCCGTAACGATGCACTCGGCCTTCCCATGAGCGGCGCCGATACGACCGCAGGCGATCTCTACCATCAGGCACTTCATGAGTTTCAATGTTATCGGGGCGACCCGGTGGCGACCGCGGAGCAGGCGTTGAGCCGGAGTCCGGAGTTTGTGATGGCGCGGGTTCTCCATGCCTATCTGCATCTGCTGGGGACCGAGCCGGACGGATTCGCCGTGGCCCGCGCGGATCTGGAGAGCGCCGGAACCCGACCGAGCACGGCGCGCGAGCGCGCGCATCTGAACGCGGTACAGCACCTCTTGGACAGCGAGTGGCATGTCGCCTCGCGGATCCTGGAGGACATTGCCATCGAGCACCCGCGCGACATCCTCGCGCTCCAGGTCGGGCATGTCGTGGACTTCTATACCGGCGCGTCGCGTCTGTTGCGCGACCGCATCGCCCGTGCCTTGCCCTCATGGTCGGCGGACATGCCCGGCTATCACGCCGTCATCGGGATGCACGCCTTCGGTTTGGAGGAGACCGGGCTCTATGCGCGCGCGGAGGCCGCGGGCCGGCGTGCGGTTGAGCTGGAGCGCCATGACGCCTGGGCCTGGCACGCGGTTGCCCATGTCATGGAGATGCAGGGCCGCACGACCGAGGGCATCGCGTGGCTGCGCAGCGACTCGGACGCCTGGTCCGTCGACAACTTCTTCGCGGTGCATATCTGGTGGCACCTGGCGCTCTATCACCTGGAGATGGGCGAGGTCGACGAGGTCCTGCGGCTGTTCGACGGGCCCATCTACGGACCGCGCTCCCGGGTCGTGCTCGACATGATCGACGCTTCCGCGCTCCTGTGGCGCCTGCAGCTTCGGGGCATTCCGCTCGGCGAGCGTTGGCAAGCCGTGGCGGATGGCTGGGAGCCGATCGCGGACGCGGGCAACTACGCCTTCAACGATGCCCACGCCATGATGGCCTTCACCGGTGCGCAGCGGCGAGCGGCCGCCGAGCGTGTCTTCGCGGCCCAAACGCAGGCAATGGACGGACCGGGCGACAACCGTTTCTTCGTTCGCGAGGTCGGGTCCCCGGTCACCCGTGCGATCCATGCCTTCGGAGAGGGCGACTATGCCGAGACGGTGCGCCTGCTGCGACCGGCTCGGGATCGGGCCAATCGTTTCGGCGGCAGCCATGCCCAGCGCGACCTGATCGATCTGACCTTGATCGAGGCCGCGCTGCGTGACGGGCAGCTTGCCTTGGCACGTGCGCTGATTGCCGAGAGGGTCGATCTCAAGCCGGACAGTGCGAGTGCGCGTGCCCTTGCTGCGAGAGCGGGCGATTTACCGTTGAGTCAGGCCGCTTAGGTGCTTTCCGGGAAAGGATCTACCGACAGAGCCGGAACCAAGGTCGGTCGTCGAAGGTTCTACTCGTTGTCGTTGTCGTTGTCGTTGTCGTTGTCGTTGTCGTCATCGGATTCCGGACGAACCGATCCTTCCTTGCACCACCGATTGGCCGGAAGCAACGTCGCGAAGCGGCGACCGTTCGCGTCACTTCCGACCCATCGTCTCCGCAGTTGGGATGTCGATTCCCGGAAATCGCCTTAAGGCGATCGCCGGACAACGCCGTATCCGTCCGGTGTCCCGCCGCGGGTCGGGCTTCAGCCCGACAGAAGCGCCGAAGGAGACCGACAAGGCCGAGTCCGATTTAAACCGCGTCAAGAGCGACCGTCATTTTCATGTTGCGTTTGGCTTTGGAGAAGTCCTCGATCTCGGTGAGGCGCGGTTTAAAAGTAATATTTGTCAATGCCTTAAACCGCGTCGACTCCGACAGTTGTCGGAGCCGACGCGGCCAAGCCAATCCAACAAACGACGCATATCGCACCGGGCGCGGTTTAAGTCCGATCCACACTGAGACCTTGTCGTTTAGGGTTCCACACGAAGCGCCGCCGGGGTCTGTACGATGCCCGGCGGCCGGAGTCCAGATCATGCCTTCCGCAACGATTCAAACGCGACAGAACCCCGGGCGGCCGTCCCTCGCCCCCGATACAGAGGCCGCCATGCGTCAATCCGAGGAGGTTCCGACCGCCCGCTCGGACGGGTGGCCGGATGCGGGACAGGCCGACCTGTCCGCGGCGCCGCCCATCCGGCGCCTCGCCATCGTCATCCGCGATGACGCCTTCGACCGGCTCCTGAGCCCGCTGACCTTTGCGTGGGAGATGGGCCGCAAGGGCGTCGAGGTGGACATCCTCTTCGTCCTCTGGTCGGTGCTGCTCACCCCCGAGGGCGTGCGCGAGTGCCGGATGGATCCGCGTTACGCCCACCGCGAGGACTGGCTGAAGCAGCGGCTGAAACGCGACGGGGATCCGCTCGAGATCCATGACTTTCTGAAGCTGCTCGCCTCGACCGGCCACGTCCGGCTGCATGGCTGTCGCTTGGCCGCCATGACGTTCGATGTCGTCGACGACGACCTCTTGCCCGAGGCGGACGGGATCATGGATCCGGGCGTCTTTCTTCAGGAGATCGCCGCGCGCGCGGATCATTGCCAGTACTTCTGATCTAAACCGCGCCCGGTGCGGTATGCGATGTTCTTGGATGGTATCGGCCCCGGCAGACTTGACGGGCGCTGGAGCCGGCGCGGTTTAAGATATTAAGGAATAGATCATTTTGAACCGCGTCCCCGCTAAGGGTCGTGGATGCACCAATCGTGGAGCTCACTCGAAAATGAGTATCTCGCTCTGGACGCGGTTCAACTGGGCCAGGGTCCATCGGGAAAATCGCGCCAGAGATTATCCGGAATGACCAACCCGGCCCCGGCCAGCCCGTCGGCCCAGAAGCGGGCGTCCTCGATCCGGCTGAAGGGATTGACGTGCAACAGCCAGCGCATCGGTTCCTGCGCAGTCGGCTCGCGGCCCTGCAGGATGTTGCGCCGGAACATCTCACGAAAGGAGGCGAGGTGCCGCCGGGCTGCCTCCATTTGGCCGAGGTGGGCACTGGCCGCGGCCAGGTAGGCCGTGACATCGGTGGCCACGTGCGGTGCCTTCAGGCCGAGTCCGATCGCCGCCTCGAGCCTGCGGGCGACGAAGTTGGGATAGACCGCGTAGGCGAAGTACCAGTCGTCGTGATAGGGATTCAAGCGCATCGCCAGCGCGATGCGCTCCGCGCCCCGCTCGGCGCGCCCGAGGTAGGCATCGGCGATGGCCAGTTGCGCGAGCATGTCCGCATCGTTGGGGTTGAGCGCCTCGGCGCGATCCAGGTGTTGCTCGGCACGCGCAAACTCGCGTCGATACAACAGGACGCGACCCAGCACGAAGTGGGTGACATGGTCGGTCTCGTCCAGGGCTGCGCCGTCTCGTGCATGCTCGAACGCCTTGCGCTCGTTCTCGTGCCAGCGTTGCCAGGCGAGACAGCTCCAGTCGTTGAAATAGGTCAGCGACAGGCCCGAGTGGGCACGTGCAAATCCCGGGTCCAGCTCGAGCGCCCGGCGAAACAAGGGCCGACCCTCGGCGAGGCTCTCGGGTGTCCCTTCGCGTAGCCGGGCCATGCCGCGCAGCCAGCAGTCGTAGACCTCGAGGTTATCGAGCGGCTTGCGCATGGCTTGGCGCAGCAGATCACCGTCGATACGGGCCGCCAGCGCCGCGGCGACGCCGCCGGCGATCGCATCGCGGGTCTCCGGCAGCCGGGTCGTCGAGACCTCGTCGCGATCGGACCAGACCAGATGGCCGGCGTGGACATCCAGCAGCTCGGTGCTCAGGCGTACGCGGTCCTGACCGCGCCCGAGGCTGCCGACGAGCAGATAATGTGCACCGAGACCTTCCCCGATCTCGCGCGGGCTGGCCTGTAGGTCCGCCTCGGCGAAGGAGGATTGTGCCGAGATCACCCGCAGCGACCGGAAGCGCGCGAGCGCGGAGACGACGTCCTCGGTGAAGCCGCGAACGAAGTAATCGCGCCCTGCGTCCTCGGCCCTCTCGCCTGTATCCGAGAAGGGGAGAACCGCGAGCACCGGCAGGGCCACGGACTCCGTCTCCTCGTGTGCGGAGGGGCGGGCGGGCGGCCGCGCGCGGATCGCCCGCCGAAGCGCCTCGGTCTCGGCCGATGGCGCGACACCCAGACCCGCCGCCAAGGCCGCCCGGCAACGCTGGTACTCCCGCATGGCAGAGCCCAAGGCCCCGCGGCCGAGATGCAGGCGCATCAACGCCTGATAGGTCTCCTCGGCGAGCGGCTCCATCCGCACCAGGCGTTCGCCCAGATCGAGACTCGCCTCCAAGTCGCCCCGGTCGACATGGTGCGCAAGCAGGGTCTGCAACCCGCGCAACAGAACTCGCCGCAGTCGCTCGGCCTCGGTCGTCCGCCAATCCTCGAACGGGGCCTCCTCGATCGCGAGTCCCGCGAGGAATTCGCCTTGATACAGCCGCCCGGCCAACTCCAGATCGGCCGGAGAGCCTGCGCTCAGCGCGTGCTCAAGGGTGGCCGCATCCACCTCCACGCCCCTCGACGCGAGGCGAAGGCCCGGGCCGACGGTTTCGATGAGTATGCCGGAGTCATCATCCTCCAGGGCCTTGCGAAGCTGCGCCACGGCTTGGCGCAGACTCCCCCGCGCCTGAACCTCGGCGCTGCGCGACCAGAGCAGGTCGGCAAGACGCTCGCGCGTGATCGGGGCGCCCGGTGACATCGCGAGGATGGCCAAGAGTGCGGCGGCCTTGCGGGTCGGCAGCGTGATGGCCGCGCCGTCGCGCTCGACCGCGAAGTCGCCCAGCAATTGGATGCGCAGTCGCGCGCTCATGTCGGTCTTCGCCGCTCAAATCCGTTGGGCGACCATCAAGGCCAGGTCGCGTAAACCGCTCTCGGGTGTGGCGAATGGGCCTTCGGCTCGGTAAGCGCGGATGGTCAGGTCGGGAAAGAGGCTGATCAGCTCGTTGCGGGCAAGGCGATACGCCGGGTTCGACGGGCCGTGGCTGCCTCGGCACTCCCGCGCGAACGTCTGATAGAAGAGCAGACCGTCCGGACGCAGCGCGGCGGCGATGCTCGGCGCCAGGTCGCGATCCAGGAAGTGTGCGACCAGGATCAGGTCGAAGCTCTCCGGACTCGGCGGCAGGGCGGTCAGGTCACGAACCCGGGCATCGAGGTGCAGTCCTCGCAGGCGCGCCGCGTCCCGGAGCCGCGCGATGGCGGTGTGGGACAGATCCCATGCCGAGACGCGAAAACCCCGTTCGGCCAGCCAGAGCGCATTGCCGCCGAGTCCGCAGGCCAAGTCGAGGGCGGTGCCTTCTTCGGGGAGCAAGTGCGGCCATTGGCGCAACACCAGAGCCGGTTTCGGGATCGCTGTCGCGCCTTCGTAGCGCGCGTCCCAAGAGCGGGTGAAGTCGTCGGGTGTGTTCGGCGAGGTTGGATGGGTCATGGCTCGACGGCGATCACTCCGAAGGGTTCGTCCGTATCGGTCAAGGTCCCAATCTCGTCGACGTCGCGACGAGCCGATGGTGTTGGTCTTGGTCCGTCCTGGGGTCGGTCGTCAACCTGATCCCGGTCAGCAGTGCGTGCCATGCGTAGACAGGGCTTCCAGCCCTGATCGTATCAGGCCAAGTTGGCCTGACGACGCACGTCGCCAGCCGAACTGGCCGGAGTGACGGACAAGGTCCGTCGGTCGCAAAATCCGGACGACTCGCGAGAATCTACCCTGCTTTCCGGGCCGCATCCTGGCGCTCCCCGCCGAGTTCATAGGTCTGAGTTTAGCCGACGGAGAAACGTTGACATGCCCGTCGGCGAATCATCCGACTTTCGGCGCGTTTTCGTCGGAATGGACGTCCACGCCGTCGGACACGTGACAGACCTTAAGGTGATTTCCGGGAAAGGATCTACCGGAAGCGCCGCAACCAGGAAAAGTGGTCGAACGCTCTACTCGTTGTCGTTGTCGTTGTCGTTGTCGTCATCGGATTCCGGACGAACACGACAACGACAACGACAACGACAACGAAAATTCTGCGACGATTTGCTCAAGACTGACCGTATCAGGGAGTTCGATGCCTTCCAGGCAGTCGCTGTCGGGATGACTATTCCCGGAAAGCACCTAAGTCAAACGCGGCAGCCAGACGCCGGGCGAGACGCCGTGCGGATACAGCACTCAAACCACCGACTCCCATGCGGGGCGAGGCCCGCTCCCCCCGAGGGTCGCAAGCTCGAGGGTACGTGCCGTCCGGGGGATTCTCATCGGTGGTTGCGGCGCGCGTTGCAGCGAACAGGCTAGGTCGTGTCGGCTCTCCCCTCAGACCAGACCCTGCCGATCCACCCGAAACACGCCGATCCGGCGCCCCGCCCGCGAATTCCGATGCTGTCGGTCGATGTCAGGCGCCGTTGTCGTAGTGCATACCGTCCACCGGCCCGCCACTCACCCAGCCGTGCCCCGGCACGCGCCGATGGATGCTCCCGTCCCGATCATCCCACCGAAAGAGATGCAGCCAGCCGTTGTCCAGCAACTGACGGACCAGCGTATGGCGGGCGATGATCTCCTCGATCGGCGTTTCGGGTGCCTGCAGGACGACGCTCAGGCGCAGCGGCTCGTGGATCCAGCGCCGGCCGTCGTGGAGCGACTGCATCGGCAGCCCGGTACGCAGATCGCCGCCGTTGCCTTCGAGCACGCCGATGGCGCCGCCGACCACGTTGTGCAGCACCTTGTTGCCGCTGCCGAAGCGCCGGTTGTCGACGGTGGAGCCGTAATACTGGAGGTTGATCCAGGTGGCGACCACCATCGGGGCGGTCATGATCAGCTCCAGGGTCTTGAAGCCGACATCGGCGCGCCAGTCGTAGTCGTGCAGGAAGGCGCGACCGCCCAGATCCACGCCGCGGGTGCGGGCGCGCGGGGCGGCGATGAAGGCGGCGTTGCCGGCCAGGCCCCACTCGGGGCGCACCTGGGACCAGTCGCGGCTGCGTCGGCGGATGCTCGCCTCCAGGCCGTGACCGCGCCGCCCGTCGAGCCCCAGCAGGGTGGCCCGTTGCAGACGTGTCAGCTCCCCGGCCTGTGCGAGCCAGCTGCGCAGCTCGGCCAGCTCCTCGGCGTAGCCCGAGGGCAGCACCTCGGTGTCGAACAGGTGCACATCGTCGACCGTGGTGTCGTGCAGCGCGGGCAGGAACCAGGTGTCCTCGGGGATCGCCAGACCACGCTCGCGCAGACCGCGGCGCACCGCCGGGTCGTTGAGGAGCGCGGCGACCACGCGGGCGCTGGCCTCGCCGGTCTGACCCGCGCAGGCCCCGCAGTCGAGTCCGGCGGCATGCGGGTTGTTCACCGAGGTGCTGCCGTGCCCCACCAACAGCACCAGGCGGGCGAAGCCGTCGGTGAGCGACATGGCGTGCAGGATCCCCTCGGCGAGCCCGATCCGATCCGCGTGCGGAATGCCGGCGCGCGTGGCGTCGAGTGCGCCTGTTGCCCCGCAGGCGCCGGCCTGGTCATGCCCGTGCGCGTGCGACGGCGCGTCGAGGGTCGGTCCGACCCGGCACGCATCGGTCGCATCCAGACGCAGATCGTCGGGGGCCGGGACCGGCCGGCTCCATCCCAGGGTGTCGCCGAGGAGCTTGGGTGCATAGAGCCAGATACCGGCCGATTCCACGAAGGAGAAGCACGAGGAGGCGCCCATCTTGAACGCCTTCCAGGACTTACTGATCCCGAAGCGCCGGCGTTGCACGGCCAAGGCGCGATCGGCCTCCTCGGAGTCCGCACCGTGGATCTCGGAGCAGACGCGGTAGGACGGCGTGAGCAGCACCGGCACATGGGTGCGCGCGGTCACGGCGCCGAGCGGGACATGCTCGATCGGCACGCCGAAGAAGCCGGCGAAACCGAGCGTGCGTCCCTGCGGGCAGACCGTCTCGAAGGCGCGGCGGATCACCTCGGAGCGCACGTCGATGCAGAAGGCCGCCTGCACGACGGGGCGGCTGGCGGTGTCGCCGTGCGCCGTCGCGATCAACTGCCCGATCAGGCCGCGCTGATAGGCAAGCTCCGCCGCGCTCAGGAGCACCAAATCGATTTCGCGCTCGCCGGCATCATCGCGCGTGGCTCCGGTCACCGGCGCCGGTGCGTCCTGCGCCGTCCCGCCCGCGCCCAACTCGGCGCAGACCCGGCGCCAGCGTTGGCGCAGCTGCGGGCTGCTCTTGTGCTCGTAGACCAGGACGTCCCACGCCAAGCGGATCGCGAGCAGCTCCTCGATGGTGTCGTCGGTGCCGCCGGCCAGCTCCGCCTGCCAGCGCAGCAGACGGGTCCAGGCGGCCCAGCCGCCGATGTCCAGCAACGCCGCGTGCAGGTAGTCGCGCACCGCGCTCGGGGGGATACCCAGCCGGTTCAGGGCCGCGCGGATGCAGTCGCGCGGCGCCTCGGGCAGGGCCTTCACCCGCTCGCGCATGCTGCCTTGACCCATCATGGTGGCGCTGAAATCGAGCGCCGCGAAGCGTCGCCAGGAGGCGTACAGCGACAGGCCCTGCCAGGGTTGCTTCCAGGTGGCCTGACCCATGTCGAAGAAGGCCGCGCAATGCCGGCTGATCCGCTCCACCACGAAGCTGGACCAGTCATCGACGTCCATCTCGTCGAGCACCGCGGTGAGCAGCGGCACGCGTCCGGCCGGCAGCGGCTCGACCTCGACGGCGCTTTGCAGCGTCGCCGGATCGAGCCGGCTCCCGCACACCTCGGCGGCCCGGCGCAGATCCTCCGCGGTGATCCGCCCGGCGGCGATCTGCTCGCCATAGTAGGCTCTGGGCATGTACAGGCGTGCGCCCGCCACCCGGCGCAGCATGGCGGCGGCCTCCTGGAACGGCAGATCGCGCAACCCGTGGAAGGGGTTCACCGCCACGAAA
This sequence comes from Thiocapsa rosea, assembly GCF_003634315.1. NCBI lineage: Bacteria > Pseudomonadati > Pseudomonadota > Gammaproteobacteria > Chromatiales > Chromatiaceae > Thiocapsa > Thiocapsa rosea. Next base: position 328,044 of record NZ_RBXL01000001.1, on the reverse strand, counting down.
CGATCCAGCGGCCAGAGCGGGGCGATACGCTCGCAGGCGGCCGCGATCTGCTCGTCGAGGAGCGCGGCCGCGGCAACATCGGCGGGTTCAGGCACCGGTGCCGGACCACTCGGCGGTGTCATCGCGAGGGTCGGCGACTGTTCGAGCACAACGACATCGTTCAGGTTCATGGCTTCATCCCCTTATTGGACGGCGGACGCCGGGCGCAGCGGCCACAGGCGCGTGATCAAGCGGGTCACCAAAACATCGACATAGAGCCCGTTGTAGAGATGCACCTGGATCGCCTGACGCAGCGATGCCGGGATGCGCATGAAGAGGTGTTGCAACACCAGCAGGCCGATGAAGACGGCGACGACGGCGAGACTCAGGATCAGATCGAACCGGCTGGTGGACGGCGCCACCGCGCCCACGCTGTCGGCAACGGCGTACTCGAAGGCCGCGTGCAGACCGAAATACCCGAAGCACACCAGGGCGCCGATCGCGCTCGCCCGCAGCAACAACGCGGCGTTGTCCTCCAACTGCAGGGCCTGCAGGAGCAGTTGCGCGACGGCGACCGCGATGATCGCCCCGGTCACGATCAGCGCGGGTTCCTGGACCGGATCCACCCCGAACACGAACCCCGCGACGATGGCCATCAAGAGCGCGCCCTGGAAGGCCACCAACCAATGCCAGGGCTGCGGGCCGCCGTCGCGAAACGCCGGGGTCGCCGCCCGGAAGCCGTCCACGCTGCTGCCCGAGGCAAGGAAGGCGTGTGCCTTGTACAGCGAGTGGGCAACCAGGTGCAGCAGCGCCAGGCTGTAGAGTCCGAGACCGGCCTCCAACAACATGAACCCCATCTGCGCGGACGTCGACCAGGCCAGCGAGACCTTGATGCTGGTCTGGGTCAGCATCACCAGCGAGGCGACCGCGAGCGTCACCAGGCCGATCACCGCCAAGGCATCCAGCGCCGGACCGGACAGCGACATGATCGGCGCCATCCGAATCACCAGGAAGGCACCGGCATTGACGATGCCCGCGTGCAGCAAAGCCGACACCGGGGTGGGCGCCTCCATCACCTGCAGGAGCCATCCGTGGAAGGGGAACTGGGCGCACTTGAGCGCCGCGCTGAGCACGATCAGCCACGCCGCCCCCTGCAGCGCCGCCGGCAGCGGTCCCTCCAGCGCCTCCATGGCCGCGTAGACGCCGGCGAAATCCAGCGTGTGCAGGCTGGCCCCGATCAAGAGCACCCCGATCAGCAGGCTGGCGTCGCCGATCCGGCTGAAGACGAACTTCTTGTGCGCCGCCATCACCGCGGCGGGGCGCTCCGGATAGAAAAGCAGCAAACGGTGCAGGCTCAGACTCGTCGCCATCCAGGCCAGCACGAACATCAGCAGGTTGCCCGAGACGATCAGGGTCAGGATCGACGCCAGGGTCAGCAGCAGCCACGTGTGGAAGTGACCCTCGGCGGGGTCGCCGGCCATGTAGTTGCGCGCATAGGTCGAGACCAGCGCACCCACGAAGGAGACCAGCGTGAGCATGATCACCGTGACGGCGTTGACGTAGACCCCGATGGCGAAGGCACCGCTGTCCAACGGCAGATCCACCGAGAACAGGGTCAGGGACTGCGCCGACCCGAAGCCGTGCCCCAAAAGCACCGCCAGGGCCAGCGCGAACGCGGTCCAGGCCAGGACATTGGCGAGGCGCGCCATCAGCGGCCCCGAACGGTTCGCGATCCGGCTCGGAATGGCCCCGGCGAGCCCTAAGACGACCGGCGCGGCAACCGCCGCGGCGGTGACGAGCGTGAGTGCGGACGACATCGATGCCTCCCGGGCTTGCGCCCCGTGATTGAGTTCAACGGGACCTTGAGGGCGACCGCATGCCTGTAAAAATCTATCTTTTCGATCCGACGCATCAACGATGCTCTAAGTGTGGTGGTGGCGTGTCGCGTGAAGGATCCGGAGAACCAGGGCTCCACGGGACTGCAACCGCGCGACGAGCGCATCGCTGCGCCCTGGCGCGGCCGGCGCGCGGGTCGCGTCTCTCAAGCCAGCCGAGCGCTCCGCACGGACTGCCGGAAAGGCGTGCCCGATACCGGTGCCGGTCGCCTTGCGTTCTCGATCGAGGATCGGTGATGCTGCACCGGCTGGCGCCGTGTCCGCGACGACACCATACGAGGAGCAGCGGGCACATGTGGAATGAACGCTACGCCGAGGACAACGATGCCTACGGCACCGCACCGAACGACTTCCTGATCGAGCAGGCGGATCGGCTGCCGGAAGGGCCGGTGCTGTGCTTGGCCGAGGGCGAGGGACGCAACCGCGGTCTGGTTGGCCGCGCGCGGCCATGCGGTGACCGCGATGGACGCCTCCGCCGTCGGCTTGGAGAAGGCCCGCCGCCTGGCCGCCGAGCGCGGGGTGCGGATCGAGACGCGCTGCAGCGATCTCGCACACCTCGGCACCGGCGGCCCTCCAGTCGCCGAGCTGACCATGGACCTCGCCACCCCGGAAAACGAACTCGCCGGGTTGGTGTTCGAGGTTGCGCGCGAACGGGAGCGCGAGGTGTCCGAAGGGCGCTACCATCACGGACGCGGTCATGTCGTTCAGATCCTCGGGCGCAAGCCGGCGGAGGACTGATCGCAGTGGCGGGGCGCCCGGCCGTGACGCCGCTCCGACCACCCTTACCGATCACCTTGCCGGCACCTCGGAACACCGCCCGGCGGCTGCAGCGCATCGCAGTCCGTGCGTGCTGCCGGAGCGGTTTGCGACGCGACGGCGCGAGGCGGCCGCCTCGGAGCCCACACGCCGTCGTATTACTGCACTGGAGCAACCCCAACGTGAAGATCCAGGACATCAAGACACAACTCGAAACCTACGAGCGCACCTTCCCCGAGGCTGCCGTTCGGGCTGCCATGGCGCAACGCGAGGCGATGACGCCGCTTCTCCTGGAGTGCCTGCAGGCGACCGCCGATGATCCGCACAGGGTGGCGCAGACCGAGGGCGCCATGCTGCACCTGTACGCGATGTACCTGCTGGCGCAGTTTCGCGAGCGTGCCGCCTACCCGATGCTGGTGAAGCTGTTCTCCACGCCGGGCGAGGTGTGTTTCGACGTGGCCGGTGATCTGGTGACGGAGGATCTGGATCGCATCCTGGCTGCGGTGTGCGGTGGGGATGTGGATCCGATCAAAGGCATGATCGAGAACCGCGAGGTGAACGAATATGTGCGCAGCACCTGTCTGCGCGCGTTGGTCCTGCTCGTCGCCCGCGGGGAACTGGAACGCGCGTCTGTCGTTGCCTATTTTCGCAGCTTGTTCAATGGCAAGCTGGAGCGCGAAGGGGGCTTCCTTTGGGGGTCGCTCGTCGTCGCCTGCTGCGATCTGTATCCCGAGGAGCTGCTGCCGGACATCGAGCGCGCCTTCGAGGAGAACTTGGTGGATACGCTGTTCATCGGGAGGGACAGTGTCGAGCGGGCCATGTCCGAAGGCAAAGAGCAGGCGCTGCGATCCGCCGACAGAAAAGGTCCGCTCGAGGATACCGTGTCCGAGATGCGCTGGTGGGCCTGCTTCAGGGAAGACGACCGAAAGGCAGCGCATCAGGCCCCGACGATCGCGCACGGAGCCGGGGTCAAGGCGGCCAAGGTCGGGCGCAACGAACCCTGCCCCTGCGGCAGCGGACAGAAATTCAAGAAGTGCTGCGGGCGCTGAGGCTCAAGGCTCGTATCGGTCCTTACCCTTGCCGTGACCGGATGAGACCACCTACGAAACCGATCCCCGGACGCTCTCCCCGCCGACGGCTCGGTCGCTATCCGCCCTCGTGTTCCTCCACGGCAGAGGCGTGGACGGCCTTGAGCCCTTCGCGGATCCACACGCCCATGGGCTCCTTGCCCTCGACCGGCAGGTTCGGGGTCGGACGCTTCACCGGCCGGAAGACACTCCGGCGCCAAGAGGTACACACGCATGAGCAATCGAACGATTCCCCTCGACGCGCGGCTTCACGGCTACCTGCTTGAACACTCCCTGCGCGAGAGCGCGATCAAGCGGCGCCTGCGCGAGGTCACGGCCGCGTTGGAGCAGAGCGGGATGCAGATCGCCCCTGAGCAGGGTCAGTTCATGGCCCTGCTGGTGGAGCTGATCGGTGCTCGGCGCATCCTCGAGATCGGCACCTTCACCGGCTACAGCGCGCTGTGCATGGCCGAGGCCATGCCGGCCGACGGGACGCTGATCTGCTGCGACCTCAGCCCGGAGTGGACCGACATCGCCCGCAGCTTCTGGCGCGAGGCCGGGGTCGCCGAGCGCATCGACCTGCGGCTGGCACCGGCACTGGAGACCCTCGATGCCTTGCTGGCGCAGGGACAGGAAGGGCAGTTCGACATGGCCTTCGTCGATGCCGACAAGGGCAACTACAGCCGGTACTTCGAGCGGTGTCTGACGCTGGTGCGGCCCGGTGGCCTCCTCCTGTTCGACAACACGCTCTGGGACGGCCGCGTGGCCGATCCCGATGACCGGGACGAGGACACCCGGGCGATCCGCGCGCTCAACGATCGACTGCTGGGAGATCAGCGCGTGACCCTGAGTCTAGTGCCGATCGGCGACGGGCTGACGCTGGCGCGCAAGCGATGATCTGCGCGCGCGGTCCAACCCGACGGCCCGATGCGGTCACGGCAGGACGGGTCCCCTTCGATCCGCGCCATGCGCGTCTCGCCCCGCCGTCACATCTCGTTCGCACATGGCGCCGGACCGACCGCGCCGAATCCTTCGTGGAACGCGACAGTTCCCCGCGGCAGCGTCCCGTCGAAGGACACTGCGAAGAAGACCTCCGGAGGGACGCCCTCGAGAACGAGCTGCGGGCAGTTCTCGAACCCGAACCTTCGGTAGTACTCCGGATGCCCCACCAGGCAGCAGCCGCGCGCATGCATGCGCTCGAGCCGCGACAAGCCTTCACGCACCAAGGCTTGGCCGATCCCTCGGCGCTGAACCTGCGGCAAGACCGACACCGGGCCGAGTCCGTACCAATCCCCCGTACCGTCCGACAAGGTCACGGGCGAGAACGCGATGTGGCCGACGACACGGCCATCGAGCACCGCGACGAGCGAGAGGGCGAGGGCCTCGGCGGCACGGAGCGCGTCGATGATGAAGTGTTCGGTCTGGTTGCTGATATCCAGGTCGCGAAACGCCGCGATCGTCACCTCGGCGATCGCGGCGATATCGTCGCTTGTCTCGTTCCTGATCTCGATGTCCGACGTCATGATCGCGTTCTCCGCCGCTCGGAAACCACCGGACTTCGTCCTACGCCAGCGCCCGCGATCTGGCTTACGCGTTCGGTGGCGTCGCTTTGGTGGACGTGCTCGGCGGGTGGAATGCCTAAGTCTTGCAGTATCCGGTCACGGTTTTGGGTTGTCGATTCGGGATAACATCCTCTGCGGCTCATGCTCGTCTGCACCACCGTGATTCTGGAGATTGCCGGGGCGCGGACCGCCCGGCCGCCGGCACTCGCCATTGCGGCAACGTCGATCGGGGCCGGAACGGCTGAGCTGGTCGCGGGAGCGATTGGTCGAGGGGAGGAGCCGTCTCCCGTCGACCGGAAGCGAGTGACTCTCAGATCCTGTTTGCTGTCAGTGCAGTCCGGAAGCGAAGTGATCGGACTTGTCGCATAGCCGCCGCTCGGAACCCTGCCGAAGAGCGTGCGCGGTGCCCCTAATCCAGCCACCGGTCCACCGCGACTTCTGCAGTGCAATGAGTCGCGGTTTGAGCATTTTCCGATTCGATACGGCAGAAGCGGAAAAGAAGCGGATGCTGACCGGGCAGCAGTTTCGAACCCCGAGTCTGAGGAGCAAGGTTGACTGGCACCTTATCCTGTGCTCGACTAAGTGCCAATATCAGTACGGAGCCAAACGTGAACAGCATTCCAGCTCAAGACATCAAGCGCCGTGGGATCTCCGCCGTTGACGAGGCGCTCCGCGAGGGCCCGGTCCATATCATCAAGAACAACCGCCCGAGCTATGTCGTGCTCAGTGAAGCGGCCTATGCCGAGCTGTTGGAGTCCTACAGTGACGCAGCGAGAGAACGCCTACGTGAGTCTTTGGCAGATCTGGAAGCCGGCCGAACAAACCGCTACGGGGACGCCGATGCGTTGATGCAGGCTCTCGACGGCGACGTGTCGTGAGCTTCGTTCTGGTCACAACCCGGCAATTCGAACGTCGCGCACGCAAGTTTCTTCGCAAGCATCCCGATCTGCGCCCAGCTTTGCGGGAGACCCTGGACAATCTCAGCCGAGATCCCTTCCAATCCAAGCTCAAGCTGCATCCACTCTCCGGGAATCTGGCCGGAGTGCAGGCTGTCAGCCTGACCTATTCGTACCGACTGACCTTGCTGCTAAGAGTGACCGAGCAGGAGGTTGTCCTGCTCGACATTGGCACCCACGACGAGGTTTATCGTTGAAGATCTCCGCCAAGGACATTGAGCGCTGGGCGGAGACCCGCGAGGCCCAAGGCGAGCTGCCTCGATTGATTCGGCGGTGGGCCGTGCAGGCGGGCACCGTCACAGAAATTGCCGTTCCCGCAGGGAAGTCCGTGGGTCGATCGGGCCTGGATGGCCTGATCCTGAGCAAAGACGGTGGAACGACGTTCGCGCCTATGACGCGGTCGGCCTGGAGGCTTGGCTGGAGGCGAATGCCGCAATCGCATTGGCCTTCGCGGAGGAGATCGAGCATGCAATCCCGGTGACCGCAGTGGGCGTTCAAGAGACGCTGACGCGAGCTCCCTGACCGACCGGTCATGGGGCGGAACCGTCACCAGGAGAGGCGACTCGACTGACAGCAACGCGCGTCGACCTACCGCCGGAGCGGCTCGGTTGGCGGCGCCTTCCGGCCGAGTCCCGGCGCCCCGCAGTTCCGGATCCGATCGTCGCTCCGACCCCGCATTTTTCCACGAGACGCCGCGCTTGCTGAAGATCACGGCCGTGTGCCGCCGGTTGTGGTGTGGCCCTAAGGCTCAATGGTTTCGTAGCGACGAAGCGAACGTCGAGACCGACGATGAACTGGCCAACCAAGGGACGGATACTCGCGATCCGTCGGATGTCGCCGTTGATCCCACCCCGGACGATCCGCTGCTTGTTCTTCCAGAATAAATTCCCCTAAGAATCAACAGCGGATAGGTGCGCCGCCGCACAGAGCTTGTGAAACCGCAAGGGGATAATTGCTGTCATGTCTGGTACCCCGCCAAACGAGGGGTGAGACCCTCATCACCGAGAACGGGAACTTCAATGTCCCAACGCGACCCTCTTGCCCAATTCTCGCGACTTGTTCTGATTGCCGCCTTTGCGCTAACCGGATGTCACTCGGAAGAGTCGGTCGAGCACGGCAAAGGGAGTGCGGAGGTCGGCGAAGCATCCTGGTACGGCCCCGGATTTCAAGGCAACGAAACCGCGAGCGGCGAGACCTTCGATCAGAACAAGATGACGGCTGCCCATCCAACGTTGCCGATGGGGACCACGGCCAAAGTGACCAACCTCGAGAACGACAAGAAGGTCGAGGTCAGGATCAATGATCGTGGGCCTTACGAGGGGGATCGGGTCATCGATCTTTCGCGCGCAGCGGCCAGTCGGCTGGACATGGTAGACGACGGAACTTCGCAGGTCAGAATCGAGGCTCAGCCGCCACCGCGCACGGACTCCGGCGGCACCTCTCGATAGACAGTGACTGCCTATCCTCCATCATGCGGGCGCCTTGCTCGGGCGTCGGTTTGCCTTCTCCGAGGGCGGCGAGGACGGAACGACCGACTTCGGACAGGCCGCCGGCGAGGGGAAGCGCGGCGGCGCGATCCCGCGGCTTCAGGGCCGGCAGGGCAGGATCCATGAGGAGCTTGGCCGCGGTCGCGTCAGCTGCCCGTGCTTGCGCGATGAGACCATCCACGATCCCCGGCAGGTTGTCGCAGCTCTTTTGGCGAAGGGCCGTTTACAGACAGGCCATACGCGGGTTCGACGATACCCTTGTCTTTCAGACCAGTCGACGTCGTGGGCGGGAGACCTGCCCAACCGATTTCGCCCTTCGAGAGAGCTTCCAGGGGTCGGCTCATGAAGGGGAAACCATCGTACTCACTGTAGCCTGTACCGGGCGTTTGTCTTCCACGGGAATGATCGTGGAACCGGCCACGCCGGAGAAGATGGGTGCCGCGGTCGTCGCTGAAGATGACACTGCTCGGGATTTTCGCGGTCGCGAAGCGATGGATCCGGCGTCCTTTGGAACTTCCCGACCAGGACCTATTCCGCAGGCAGAGCCGGAAGCGTCTCGCGCCACACCTCGGACTCGGCCTCCTTGCGGATCTCCTCGCTGTCAAGCCCGCTCGGGGTCTTGATCACGGCAAATCTGGTAACTGTTCAGGTAGCCAACTGCCTTACGGCAAGTGCGGCATCGGAGGCTGACCCCGGAAGGTCATCACCAGGGCGGGATAGAGATCGATCGACTGCTTGCGCAGGGTGGACAGATAGGAGCGTACCGTGGCGAAGGCCGCGGCACCTTCGGGCGAGCGGAAGCAGCCCGAGACCTTTTGCTTGAGCTTGGGCATGCGCAGGTCGCGCTCGGCGAGGTTATTGTCGAAGGGGACACGCAGGTCCGTGACAAACCGCATGACCTCGTCGCGGTGGGTGCGCAGGCGTGCGACCAGGTTGTAGGCCGGCGTCTGTTTGACCCGTCGTCGACTGCCCGGTGGCGGCAGGCGCTGGGGATGAAAGAAGGCCCCCTCGGCGAGGATGGTGTCGTAACGGGTGAAGAAGCCCTCCACCACCGGGCCGGGGAGGGTTTCGAGGCCGGCCGCGCGGGCGGCGACCGTGGCGTCGTTGGCCTCGCACAGCAAGGCGATCAGCTGCTTGGGCCAGGACAGCACGGGGTCGGCTTCGGCCAGCGCGATAAGCTCGCGCAGGTGATGGGCATTGCAGAAGGCATGCTGTGCCGGGGTGCTCAAGTACGCCCGCCAGTGGTCGTGGACCAGGATGCCGCGAAAGCCGTCGAGCAGACCGATGCCGGTCAACGCCTCGGCGCCGCGCTTGGCGTGCACGGCATAGAACGTCAGGACCGAGGTGCACAGCACATGCAGCCACTGCAGGGCGCCGGCGACGCGCATCCCCGTTTCATCGGCATGGGCCACGACGCTGCGCACGATGGATTGACCGATCGCCGCCACGGGTGCCGCCAAGCGCGCCGCCGCCTCGCGACCCATCCCGACGAGGGTGGCCGGGGAGAGCGTGATGCCCGCCAAGACACCGAGCAGCTCGGCGCTGCGCCGATAGGGTAAGAGCTGATAATGCGTCAAATACACCGCCAAGGCCGACAACCCGGGGCCATACTGCACCGGCGCACCGAGCGCGTCCGGGAAGGCGCTGCAATGCACTTGGCCGCAGCTACACACGCCGGTCACGGTCCGATACTCGGTGACCTCGCGGCGCACGACCAAATCGATGACCTGACGGCGCTCGGGCAAGACCTCGACAGCCAGCTCGGCGCAGTCGCGCCCGCAGCCGCAAAGCCCCTCCAGGGGCACAACGATGCGGTGCTCGGGATCCTCGACCAGTGCTCGGGTGGCGCCGGGATGATCCTTCTGACCACCGGGCTTCATGCCGCTGCGCACGCGGCGCGAGCGCGGCGGCGGTTTCTTGAACGGCGGGTCCGAGGACGGGGGCTTGCTGGAGTTGTGGCTATCCTTGCCCAAGCGCGCTTCCAAATCGCGAATGCGCTGGAGCAGTTCGGCGATCTGTTTCGCCTGCTCGGCGTTCTGCGCCCGCAACCGCGTCAGCTCGGCATCTTTGCTGTCGGGGCGGTCGGTTGTCGGTGGCGGCTTAGGCATGTCGCAAACTTACCGCCCCAGGGTGTTGTTTGGCAAGCCAACCTGAACAGTTACAAACCGAAAACGCACCTCGTGCGCGGAGATGCCCGAAGGAAGATCCCGACGCTCGCACGCAAGATCGGCGCCGATGTTGTCGTGATGGGCACGGTCGGCCGTGGCGGTATCCCCGGCTTGCTGATGGGCAACATGGCCGAGGCTATCCTGCAACAGGTGGATTGTTCCGTGCTTGCGACCAAGCCACCCGGTTTTGTCACATCAGTTGCACTGGACGGCTGAGCGCGCGCAGCATCGCCGAAATTCGGCCCGCGTCGACGTCTATATGGTTGTAGCCAAATCAGCTCTTGCCCCGATTCTTTCGTCAGACGCGCATCAACATCTTACGCGAAGCCTCGGATAGGCTCCTCGGGAGCTTATCAGCAGAATGATTCTTCAGTAGGGGCGAAAGCCATTCCAAAAACGACCGTTTATGAGACATACACGATTTGGCGTAAGCTGTCCGGCCGCATCCGGCAATCGCTGAGCGCACAACGACTTCGGGATCGACGGCTTAGGCGTCCGTCCCTTGGCCGTTTGGTGCCCCTCGCCGGACCTAACGCGACAGTCCGAAATGCGCGTGCAGAAGTCGTCGGGGTTCCCAGGTCGAGATGCCGACTTCGCGATGGCCGATCTGTTGCGGCAGGTCCCGACGCATCGCCTTTTCATCGAAAAGCAAGGCACACGAGGCTCATCGAGGCGACGAGCGTCGTCCCTGACGAGAGTCAGGCACTGCCGCGCAGTCGTCCGACAGCACTGTTCCGCGGCGCCCGATCTGCGACCATACCCCTCGAACCCCACATCGCCGACGTCACGCCATGCCCACCCGCCGCCCCCATCCGTTGCGCGTCCTCCTCGTCCCGCTCCTGCTCTCGGCCGCCCTGCTCGGCACCGGGTGCGAGGAGTCCCCCACGGGCCGCAAACAGATCGCGCTGGTGCCGGATGCGCAGATGACCGCGCTCGGCGAGCAAGGCTTTGCAGAGCTGCTGCGGAGCCTGCCGCTGAACGACGATCCCGACGTGCGCGCCTATGTCGGCTGCGTCGCCGAGGCGTTGGTGGATGCCCTGCCGCAGCCGCACGGGCGTTGGTCCATCGCCGTCTTCGACGACCCGACGCCCAATGCCTTCGCGCTGCCCGGCGGGAAGATCGGCGTGCATACCGGCATGCTGCGTGTTGCCCGCACGCCCGACCAGCTCGCCTGGCTGATCGGGTTCGCCACCGCTTGGTTCGGTGCCTGGAGCGACGGCGGCAAGGAGCCCGCCGACGATGACGTCACCCTCTACACCGCCATCACCGCGACGCTGCGCAATCACCCGATTCTGCTCCTGGAGATCATGGCGATCCCGTCGGTCGGGGAAAGCTGCGGACCACACTGAGACCGCACGGCCAATCGAGCCGAAAGAAAGGATGCACGCATGCCGACCTCCTCCGACCCCGCGAAGGTCGTGATCCTTGGGACCGTTTCGGTCGCCGCCGTGATCGCCGTCATTGTTCTGTCCCTGGTCCTGGCCAGGGTCGTGCGCGAACGTGATCGGCTGAGACAGTCCGGCGATCGCCTCAAAGAACGCACCGACCGCACCATCGCCGAGCAGCACGCCGAGATCGCATCGCTGGCGCGCTTTCGCGACATCCTGCGCATTCCACGCCATTCGGCCACCTGTTCCACCAACATTCGGCCGGCGATTCCACCGGCATTCGGCCACCCGTTCCACGACCATTCGGCCGGGCAGTCGGAGCGAAGCGACGCAGGCGGGTCATTGTTACTCGGCGGGTACGCTCGGCGTCAGCCTCCGGGCGTGGCGTTTGCGCATCGACTCGCCTTTGAGGGTGATCCGGTAGGCGTTGTGGACCAGGCGGTCGAGGATCGCATCGGCGAGGGTGGGATCCCCGATCAGGTCATGCCAATGTTCGACCGGCAGCTGGCTGGTGATGAGCGTGGCGCGCTGGCCGTGGCGGTTGTCGAGCAGATCGCGGCGGGCCTCGGCGTCCAGCCCGATGAGCCCCCGGTCGTCGAGCAGCAGCAGATCGGTCTTGGCGAAGCTGCGCATGAGCTTGGGGAAGCCGCCGTCGGCATGAGCGAGGCGCAGTCGGCGCGCCATCGCCCGGTGCAATCCGTCGTCGATCCTGCTCGTAGTCCATTCTGAACGGCCCCGGCTTGAGACCGAAGGGCATGCATCGGCGGACCTGCGAGCTGCGGGGGACCAGCATGACATTGCCAAGTGGTGAGTCTGTTTCGCGAAACTCGATTTACCCGTCTGTTGCCCGCCAGACAAAAAAAGGGTTAGCCGAAGCTAACCCTTTGTTTTAATTGGCGTCCCCACGGGGGTTCGAACCCCGGTTACCGCCGTGAAAGGGCGGTGTCCTAGGCCACTAGACGATGGGGACGGTGACCGTTTTCACAGATCCGACCTTGACTACGGTTCCGGATCCTTTTGATTGCTTGGTGGAGCCAGGCGGGATCGAACCGCCGACCTCAACACTGCCAGTGTTGCGCTCTCCCAGCTGAGCTATGGCCCCGATGTCGTCGAGACGCGGAATATTACCGGCGACTTTTCCGTTTGTCCAGACCGGTTTTCATGCTTTGTTGCGGGCGGTGCGACCCAATATGCTGGTCAAAGTCGCACAAACCGCTCGCGGGCTTGTGCAGGGCGCGCTGCCGGTGCATCGTATGCGCGCTTTCGAATCTATCCTCAAGGAGCCTAAATCGATGATGCGGATATTATTGTTTCTCGCGACCAACGCGGCGATTCTCGTCGTCATCAGCGTGGTCTTCCGGTTGCTGGGGATCGACGGGCTCTTGCTCGAGAGCGGCGGGCTCGACATGGGTGCGCTCCTGATCATGGCGGCTATCATCGGCTTTAGCGGATCGCTGATCTCGCTGTTCCTGTCGAAGATGATGGCCAAGCGTGGCATGGGCGTGCAGGTCATCGAGCAGCCCTCCACCCCGTTCGAACGCTGGTTGATGGAAACGGTCGCACGTCAGTCCCAAGCGGCCGGCATCAAGATGCCGGAGGTCGGCATCTTCGACTCGCCCGAGCCCAACGCCTTCGCCACCGGCTGGAATCGCAACGATGCCTTGGTGGCCGTCAGCACCGGGCTCCTGCAGCACATGACCAAGGACGAGGTCGAGGCGGTCGTAGGCCACGAGATCAGTCACGTCGCGAACGGTGACATGGTGACGCTCGCGCTGATCCAGGGCGTGGTCAACACCTTTGTGGTCTTCCTGGCGCGGATCATCGGCCACACGGTCGACCGGGTCGTCTTCAAGAACGAGGAAGGCCACGGCATCGCCTACTTCGTCGTCTCGATCGTGGCCGAGATCCTGCTCTCCTTCCTGGCCAGCATGATCGTGATGTGGTTCTCGCGTTACCGCGAGTTCCGGGCCGACGAGGGCGGTGCGCGTCTGAGCAGCCGTACCCAGATGGCCAATGCGCTGCGGGCCTTGCAGCGTGTTCATCAGCCGCACGATCTGCCGGCGGGCGAGTTTGCTGCCTTCGGCATCTCGGGGAATATCGGCGAAGGTCTGAAGGCGCTCTTCTCCAGCCATCCGCCGTTGGAGAAGCGGATCGCGGCCCTCGAGCAGGCGCGGGACTGATTCCGGGGCGTCGACTCGCCGAATCGGACGGGTCGTCGCCGACCTCGGTTTTCCAAGGAGCGCCCGGTTTCAGCCGGGCGCTCTTTTTTGTGGTTCGGCAGCAGGGTGCAGGCGTTATGATTCTGTCACTCGAAACAACAGACGAGACCGCGCCATGCAATCTCGCGTCGCCCTGATGGGCCTGTTTCTCCTCGCGATCGCCCCGATGTCGCATGCGGGTGGATTGGGCCATCCGATCACGATCAATGTCGTCAACCCCGGTTTCGATGAACGCATGATCGAAGTCGTCGACAACATCTGCCGACAGGTCGTGATGTCGGCGACGCTGGCGGCGGAGTCGAGTGTCAGGGCACATGTCTGTACCCGGGGCATGAACAAGGGAGACGTGACGATTCGCAACACCCTGACGGGTGCGCAGCAGCGACACGCTGACATCATCGGCGACGCGCGGTTGACGGCGCCTTAAACCGCGCCCAGCGCAGTATGCGATGTTTTTGGACGGGATCGGTCTCGGTAGACTTGACGATCGCTGGAGTTGGCGCGGTTTAAGTTATTAAAAAACATATTATTCTAAACCGCGTTCCCGCTAACGATTTTGGACGCGCGAACGTCGAACTCACTCGAAAATGAGCATCCCGCTCTGGACGCGGTTTAGGCACATTCCGGATCAGCGAGCAGGCCCGGGACATCTCGGTCCAAGGCGTCGATCAGATCATCCAGGTTGTTCAGATCGTAATCCGGCGGAGGCATGCCTTCGATCCAGGGGCGACCCGGGGTAAATTGACCGGTGCGTACGAGTGCGGTCCACATCCCGAGCCGCTCGGCACCGGCGATGTCCGTATCGGGACGATCCCCGACCATCATGCATTCGGCCGCCGTGCAGCCGAGGATTTCGAGCGACATCTCGTAGAGTAGGGGCTCGGGTTTGCCCACGAAGGTGGGCGTCACCCCGGTCGCGGCCGCAAAGGGTGCGACCAAGGCGCCTCCGCCGGGCAGGATCAGGTGACGGCCATCGCGCATGCCGTCGACGGCGGTGTCCGGATTCGTGGCGACCAGACGGGCGCCCCGACTCAGGATGAGATTGATGCCGACGGTGAGCTGCTCGAAATCCAGCCCTGGCCCTTCACCCACGACGACCACGTCGGCGCGCTCGGCGTCCGGCGTTCCGACCGAGCGTAGGGCCGCGTCCAAGCCGCCGGCACCGACCGCGAAATAGCGGAATCCAGGGCGAACATGGGTCAGCCAGCGCGCCGTGGCCAAGGCGGAGGTGACGATCCGCTCCGGGTCCGGTCGCGGCAGCTCCATCGAGGCGAAGGCGTCGGCGACCTGCTCGGGTGTGCGGATCGGGTTGTTGGTCACGAAGGCGTGCGGTGTCGATCGCAATCGGTTGAGCAGCCGCTGCGCGCCCGGCAGGGGACGGTCGCCGTGGAAGAGGAGACCGTCCATGTCGAGCAGCAGGGCACGGGGTTGCGGGCGTTTCATTCAGTCGGCCAGGTCGCCGGCGAGTGAGTCACGGACCTCCGGGGTTGCCTCGACCTGATAGCCGTATTCCGGGTGATCGGTCCCCAGCGCGAGCGTCGCGCCCTGTTTCATCGCCGCGGACATCGGCGCCGTCAGCTCGAAGCGCAGGAAATGCACGGCAGATGTCTTGGTGGCGTCCTCGCGCTCCATGTCCTCGTCGGCGATCGCATAGACCCGATCGAAATCCGCGACCTGGACCCACACCCGATCCTCGATTCCGCGCAACCGCATCAGGGCATCGCGCCGCTCCTCGACATCCTCGTACTCGATCATGAAGGTCGCCTTCCAATTGCTCCCGTCCGGGACCATCGGATTATAGGCGTCCAGCTCGTCCTGGATTCCGGCCGACTCGAAGATCCGCTCGGCGCGCAGCATCTCTTGAATCTGATACTGCATGGTCAGGCGATCCTCGAAATAGAGCGTGGCATGGGCGCCGATCGCGACCTGACGCTGTTTCTTGTGGGCCATCACGCGCGTCCGGAAGTCACTGCGAATCTCCGCGTATTTCTCGAGGCTGTAAAGGTCGTCTCGTGTCAGATGCATAGTCGTCTCCAAACCGATTGAGAAGTCGATGCCGCCGGTTTTGCAGCGAACCCGAATCCGAACGCTCGAGCCGGCCGTGATCATGAAACCGCCGGTAGGGTGGACGAGCGAGAACGACGTCCACCGAATTCCGCGCCGGCGGTGGTGGACTGCGCTGCGCTTGTCCATACGCCCGCAAGGTCCTCTGGATCGTCGGGTTGAACTCTAGCCCGCTGGCTGTCAGGCCAGTGGAAGACGACGACTGCAAGTCGTCGATCCCGGGCTGTCGCCGCTTCGCGACGATCTCGGGGGTCGCGCTTGGTCGCCCGAATGAACAAGGCCCTTTTCCATCCTGAACCGCGTCACCACCGATGTCTGCATGAACCCCGAAGACCGACTCGATACGCCGGGCTTCACTGTCCCACCGGACGCGGTTCAGCGCGGTTCAGAGCCCGTAGGCCATCCGCAACAGACTCAGCGGATGCCGTTGCTCGCCGTCTTTGCCGAGTGCATGCGCGATATGGGCGCCGGCCATCGGACAGTCGCTGCCGAAGTGATCCGGTGCCGCCTTCTCGACGCGGCCCGCAACCGGGCGCACGATCTTCATCGCGGAGGCGTAATATTCCCTCTTCACCGCGTAGGTGCCGTCGTGGCCCGAGCAACGCTCGATGATCTCCACTGTCGTGTCCGGCACGAGTGCCAGGACCTCGCGGGTCTTCTGCCCGATGTTTTGGACTCGCTGATGACAGGACGCTTGATAGATGACCTTACCCAGCGGTTTTTTGAAGTCCGTGTTGAGCTTGCCGTGCTTGTGCCGGAGCATCAGGTATTCGAAGGGGTCAAAGATGTGCGCCTTGACCGCCTGCACGTCCGCGTCCTCCGGGAACATCAAGGGCAGCTCTTGTTTGAACATGAGCACGCAGGACGGGACCATCGCGACGATGTCCCAGCCCTCCTCGACCAGACGCTTGAGCACCGGGATGTTGGCGTCCTTCGCGGCCTTGACGGCCTCCAGGTCGCCCAGTTCCAGCTTGGGCATGCCGCAGCATTGCTCCTTCTCGGGCAGCGTGACCGGGATGCCCGAGTGCTCGAAGACGGCGATCAGGTCGGCGTTCACGCCGGGCTCGTTGTAGTTGCCGTAGCAGGTGGTGAAGAGTGCCACCTTGCCTGTGGTCGGGCCGGCCGCCTCGCCGAGGGCCGAGCGTCCCATGCGTGCCTTTTCGGTTTTGCGCAGGGTGTCGCTCGCGTAGGGCGGCACGCGCGCGTCTCTGTGGACACCCAGCACGGCCTCGAGTGCCTGGCGTCCGAGCGCGTTTGCGTTGACGGCGTTGACCAGCCCGTTGACGACCGGGATGCCGGCCAGGGCGCCGACGGCATCCGTACTGGTGAGGATGCGATCACGCATCTTCACGTTGCCTTGGCGGTACTTGACGGCCTTGGCGCGCAGCATCAGGTGCGGGAAATCGAGGTTCCATTCGTGCGGCGGCACGTAGGGACACTTGGTCATGTAGCACAGGTCGCACAGATAGCAGTGGTCGACCACCTTCCAATAGTCGTTCTTAGCGACACCGTCGACCTCCATCGATTCGGACCCGTCTACCAGATCGAAGAGCGTCGGGAAGGATTGACAGAGGCTGACGCAGCGGCGGCAGCCGTGGCAGATATCGAAGACACGCTCCAGCTCCTTATCGAGCGAAGCTTGGTCGTAGAAATTAGCACTTTGCCAGTCGAGCGGGTGACGGGTCGGGGCTTCGAGACTCCCCTCCCGGCTCGTTGACGTCGCCATACGCTAACCTCCCTTGAATCGGTGGTATCCGTCGTTCGAGCGCGTCGAGTCCCGAGAAACCCGCGCCTGCTCGATATCACTTTAGACGGGCCGGTGTCGGCGTACCAATCGAAAGGGCGAATCGACGTCATCGTCGAGACAAACCATACCGGGGCCGGCCGGTCACCCGCGGCATCCGAATCTGCGGCTGCGGCGTTGACTCGACCCTGAATCCGGCCACGGCTCCGATCAGAGCGGCAGCCGGTGTAGACTCCGGGTCGGTTACAGCAGCTTTTCGATCGCCCTCACGACCTTGCGGTCATCCGGCTTGGTGAAGCTGACGTAATGGTCCACGAGATTACCGTCGCGATCGATGAGGTATTTGTAAAAATTCCACTTCGGGTAGGGAGCACCGGCAACGGCCAGCCGCTCGAAGAGCGGCGATGCCGCACCCTTTTTCACGTTGACCTTCTCAAACATCGGGAATTCGACCGAGTAGGTCAGCCGGCAGAACTTCTCGATCTCCTCCTCGCTACCCGGCTCCTGGTTCGCGAAGTCGTTGGACGGGAAGCCCAGCACGACGAGCCCTTGGTCCTTATACTTGCTGTAAAGGGCTTCAAGTCCCTCGTACTGCGAGGTGAAGCCGCACTTGCTTGCGGTGTTGACGATCAGAATCACCTGACCCTGATAGGCTTCGCAGAGGTTGACGACCTCCTCGCCCGCGAGTCGACGCATCTCGATATCGAGCAAGGGCGAGCAGGGTGGGGCGGCGGCGCTTGCTGTGGAGCTCATGGCGGCAATTCCTAAAGCAAATAGTGTGGTCTTCAACATCGGGGAAGATCTCTCCGAATTTCGTCATGCTTCGTCCTGAGTTGTCCTTCGCGAGGTAATGCACAAAACGCCGAATACAATCCCGTCCTCGGCACGGAGGCGACGCGTCGCCTCCGTGCCGAGGACGGGAGATGTGATAAGAGTGATTTGAAAACGGGGGGCGGGCACCAACCTGCAAACCCTTGTGATGCATGTTGTACCGAGTGCCTTCGAGGACCTCGGCACGACCATCCGTTCGTTAACGACGATGGGATTTATTTGGGATCAACGAGGAGCAGGACCGGATATGAGCGACTGGGTGAAAGCGAAGGTGACGGGCAAGCATGCCTGGACGGACGGACTCTACAGCATGCAGTTCGACGGTCCGGTCGCCGACTTCAAGGCGGGGCAGTACATCAAGGTTGCCCTGGATATCGAGGGTGATCGCGTGGGTCGACCCTATTCGTTGGTCAACCCGCCGCAGGAGCGCCCTGTGGAGATCTATTTCAACGAGGTGCCGGAAGGGCCGCTGACGCCGCGTCTGTCCGATCTGAATCCCGGCGACGAGGTCTGGCTCTCGGAGAAGCCGGGCGGGATCTTCACGCTCGATACGGTCGAGCCCGCCGAGACACTCTGGCTGCTCGCAACCGGCACCGCACTCGGTGTCTATCTCTCGATCCTGCGTTCGCCGGAGCCTTGGGATCTGTTCGAGCGCGTCGTTCTGGTGCACGGCGTACGTCAGGCCACCGATCTGACCTATGGCGAGACCCTCGCGGCGATTGCTCAGCGCCGTGGCGAGCGGTTCAGGTTCGTGTCGGCGGTCAGTCGCGAGACGGTCCCGGATGCACTCTCGGGCCGGATCACCGACCTTTTGACGGGCGGCAGCTTGGAAGCGCATGTGGGTGCGGTCATCGACCCTCACACCAGCCACGTGATGCTGTGCGGGAACTCGGCGATGATCAAGGACGTGAAGGTCATTCTCGAGGAGCGCGGTCTGGCCCGCCACAAGCGGCACGCGCCCGGTCAATACACGACGGAGCAGTACCATTAAACCGCGCCCGGTGCGGTATGTGATGTTTTTGGATGGGGTCGGGCCCGGCAGACCTGACGACCGTTTGAGTCGGCGCGGTTAAGAGATCCGGAAGTCGGAGATCGGAACCGATTGCATCGACGAGCCGGATGCCTATGGATACCTCTGCGACAACGCTCGAAACGCTGGTTCGACTCTCGGCTGACGTGACCACCCGCCCGTCGCGGCGTGACAAGATCGGTCTGATGGCGGACGTGATCGGTCGGCTGGATCGGGAGGAGACTGCACTTGCGGCGAGCTATCTCGCCGGGCAGATCCCGCAAGGTCGCGTCGGGGTGGGGCCGGTGCTGGTGGATGCACTCCGCGGACTGGTCCCGGTCGAGCAGGGCCGTTTGACCCTCGGCGACCTGGATCGAACATTCGATGCCCTGCTCGCCGTCAAGGGTGCCGGTGCTCAGGCACAGCGTCGGGCGCTGCTGCAGGCGTTGTTCGAGAAGGCCACACGCGAGGAGCAGGGATTTCTTGCCCGCTTGATGCTTGGCGAGCTGCGGCAAGGGGCGGTCGAGGCACTTGTGATGGAGGCGGTTGCGCGGGCGGCCGGGCTGGATCCCGCACTGGTTCGGCGCGCCCTCATGCTGAGCGGCGATCCGGCGCGGGTCACGCGCACGGCCTTCGACACCGGTGCCGCGGGGCTAAGCGCGATCGGTCTCGAACTCTTTCGCCCGATTCTCCCAATGCTCGCCCAGCCCGCGGAGGACCTCGACGACGCGCTCTCCCGACTCGCAGCGCCCGATCTCGAGTTCAAGCTCGACGGCGCCCGCGTGCAGGTGCACAAGCGTGGCGATGAGGTTCGGGTCTACAGCCGGCAGGGCCATGAGGTCACCGCGGCAGTTCCGGAGATTCCCGAGCTGATCGCACCGCTTCCCGTTGCGGACCTGGTGCTCGACGGCGAGGTGCTGGCGCTGCGTGCGGACGGGCGACCGCACCCGTTCCAGACCAGCATGCGCCGCTTCGGTCGGCGACTCGACGTCGCGAGACTGCGTGCCGAGCTGCCCCTGAGCGTCTTCTTCTTCGACTGCATCCAATGTGACGGGACACTCCTGATCGATGCCCCGGCGCGCGAGCGTTTCGCAGCACTTGCCGAGTTGGTTCCGGAGCGCGCGCTCATCCCGAGGTTGCAGCCGATTGATGCGGCCGATGCCCGGGCCTTTCTGGCGCGCGCAATCGCCGCCGGTCACGAGGGGATCATGGCCAAGGATCCGGCGGCGCCCTATGCGGCCGGTGCGCGCGGTCGGCAGTGGCTCAAGATCAAGCCGACGCAGACGCTCGATCTGGTGATCCTGGCGGCGGAACGGGGCAGCGGCCGGCGCAGCCGTTGGCTGAGCAATCTGCATCTGGGTGCACGCGACCCGGCAGGCGGATTCGTCATGCTGGGCAAGACCTTCAAGGGTCTGACGGATGCGATGCTCACCTGGCAGACCGAGCGTCTGAGCGCGCTCGCGGTGGCGCAAGATGGCCCGGTGGTGCATGTTCGGCCCGAGCTGGTCGTCGAGATCGCCTTCAACGAGGTTCAAGAAAGTCCACAGTACCCGGGCGGGCTCGCCTTGCGCTTCGCGCGCGTGAAACGCTATCGCCCGGACAAGACTGCGGATCAGGCCGACGATATCGCGATGGTCCAAGCGCTCTTTCGGAGCCAAATCGCCTATTCGGCCTCGGGTCGCCATGGCTGATCGACGCTGTCGACATCTGGTGCTGGTGCTCGGGGATCAGCTCGATGCCGCAGGCCCGGCTTTGCGCGACCTGGATCCGACACGGGATCGGGTCTGGATGTGCGAGGCGGTCGAGGAGTCGACCCACGTGCCTTCGCACAAGGCCCGGATTCTGCTGTTTCTGTCCGCGATGCGGCACTTCCGCGAGGCATTGGAGACGGCGGGCGTCAGCGTCCATTATCGGGCGCTGGATGCCGAGGCCGATCCGTCGCTCGCTGCCGGTCTTGCCGCGGCGATTCGGGTCCTGCGTCCCGAGCGCTTGATCCTGACCGAACCGGGGGAGCATCGCGTTCTCTCGGCTCTGCAAGGCGTCGCCGAGGCCAGCGCGGTGCCGCTCGAGATCCGCCCGGACGCGCACTTCATCTGCTCTCGCACCGAGTTCGATCGCTGGGCGGCCGGTCGCAAAGGGCTCCGCTTGGAGCACTTTTACCGCCATCTGCGCAAGCGTGAAGGAATCCTGATGGAAGGGCCGTCAGATGCCGCGCAGCCCGTCGGCGGGCAGTGGAACCTGGACCAAGAGAACCGCAAGTCCTTCGGTCGGCAGGGTCCGGGCATGGTCCCTGAACCGATCGGTTTTCCATCCGACGTCATCACGCGGGACCTGATCGCGGTGATCGAGCGGCGTTTCCCCGACGCGCCAGGCAACCTCGAGCGCTTCGACTGGCCGGTGACCGCGGCCCAAGCCCGCGCGGCGCTCGCGGACTTCATCCGCAACCGGCTCGCCGCGTTCGGCCCGTGGCAAGACGCCATGTGGACCGGCGAGCCCTATCTCTATCACGCGCGGATCTCCGCCGCCCTCAATCTCAAGCTCCTTGACCCGCGCACGGCGATCGACGCCGCGATCTCGGCTTTCGAGGCGAACCAGGCACCGCTCGCCTCGGTCGAAGGCTTCGTCCGCCAGATCCTCGGCTGGCGTGAATACGTGCGCGGGATCTACTGGCGCGAAGGGCCGGTCTATCTGGAGTCGAATGCCCTGGAGGCACACCGTCCGCTCCCGAATTTTTACTGGACCGGAAAGACCGACTACGCTTGTCTCGAGGCATCGATCGGACAGGTGCTCGAATACGGTTACGGCCATCATATCCAACGCCTGATGGTGACCGGGCTCTTCGTGTTGCTGCTCGGGGTCGCACCGCGCGAGGTCCATTCCTGGTACCTGGCGATGTTCGTCGATGCCGTCGAATGGGTCGAGGCGCCCAACGTGATCGGGATGAGCCAATACGCCGACGGCGGGCTGTTGGCCTCCAAACCCTATGTCGCGACCGGCCAATACATCAATCGGATGAGCAACTATTGTCGGCACTGCCGCTATGATCCGAAGGAGGCCGTCGGGGAGAGCGCCTGTCCGTTCACGACGCTTTACTGGGATTTTCTCGATCGGCACCGGGATCGGTTCGCCAACCATCCGCGTACCGCGCTGCAATGGCGGAATCTCGCGCGGCTGGAACCCGAGCGCCTCGGTGCGATTCGCCGGCAGGCGGAGGTGCTTCGCGGCGATTTGGCGTCGGGAGGGAACGGTTGAGGGCGGGGCAAGCTGTCAGTCTTCAGCTAACAGCTAACAGCTAACAGCTAACAGCTAACAGCTAACAGCTATCACCTATCACCTAACACCTATCACCTAAACCGCGCCTTCACCGTCGATGCAGATGGCCCCGAGAACAAGCCAAAATGAACACAACCCATAACACTCCAGACGCGGTTTAACCATGAGCACAGACGTCATCATCATCGGTGCCGGTCTCTCCGGACTGGCCTGTGCCATCACCCTTCGCGAGCAGGGTTTCGAGCCCCTGCTGATCGAGGCCTCGGACGCTCCGGGCGGGCGTGTGCGCACCGATCGACGCGACGGCTTCCTCCTGGATCGCGGTTTCCAGGTGCTGCAGACCTGGTATCCGGAGGCGCAGCGGTTCTTCGACTACGCACGCCTGGACTTGCGTCCCTTCTATCCGGGGGCGCTCGTGCACACGCAAGGGCAGCTGCATCGCGTCAGCGATATCTGGCGCCGCCCGATGCTGCTCCCCGAGATGCTGGTCTCGCCGGTGGGCAGCCTCGGCGACAAGCTGAGGCTCCTCGCACTGCGTCGCCGGGCTCTTGCGGGCGATCTCCAAGCGCTCTATTCACGTCCGGAGCGCGATGCCTTGACCTTGCTGCGCGAGCTGGGTTTCTCGGCACGCATGATCGAGCGCTTCTTCAAGCCGTTTTTCAGCGGCGTCTTCTTCGAGCCCGGACTGGGTATGTCCTCGCGCGCCTTCGAGTTCGTGTTCCGCGCCTTCGCGCTGGGCGATACGGCCCTGCCGGCGCGCGGCATGGGCGAGCTTCCGGCACAGCTCGCGCAGAAGCTGCCGCGCGACTCCATCCGCACCGGCGCGCGGGTCGAGCGCATCCTGGATCAACAGGTCGTGCTCGACACGGGCGAGCGTCTGCGGGCGGGCACCATCGTGCTGGCGACCGAAGGCAACGAGACGGCGCGTCTCCTGGGTCGATCGCACAGTGCGGCGGTGGCGGGTCGGGGAACCACCTGCGTATATTTCGCGGCGAGCGCGCCGCCGATCGAGGGACCGTACCTCGTCGTCAACGGCGAGGGGCGGGGGCGGATCAACAGCCTCCTCTGTCCGAGCAATCTCTCGGATCATTATGCCCCGCGGGGCGAGAACCTCATCGCGGTCAACGTGCACGGCGCGGAGCACAATCCGGATGCGCTCGAAACGGATTTGCGGCGCGAGCTGATCGGCTGGTTCGGCGATCAGGTTTTGGCCTGGACGCGCTTGGCGGTGTATCGGCTGCCGCATGCCTTGCCGGTTCAGTCGCCGCCTGTCGTCTATCCGGGTGCCGTGCGGCTGCGTCAATCCGATTGGCTCTGGACCTGCGGGGAGTACCGATCGGCACCCTCGATCCAGTGGGCGCTGCATTCCGGTCGTCGTGCGGGGGAGGAGATCGCGAGCAGCCTGCTCGGCAATCGCGCGGGAGATGGGATCGCGCAGTCGGATGCCGGGCCGCGCACCAGGAGTTTACCCTCGGCGGATCCCTGAGGAACAGATCTCGTCCGCGCTCGCGTCGGGGCCTCGCGCGGCGCTCGGACTCTGCCCGGACGGGTTCCGACCCTACCGAAAGAAGGGGTTCTGTCGGCGAGAAAACCCAAGATCCTGAATGGGTTGCACCTATGCGGCCGATCTCCTATCGTAGCCGCTCACGAGAACAATCATCCACCTGGAGTTTGGAGTATGAGCTCTTCCTTTTTGCGTGCGCTGGCTCTTTCCCTCGCTTTCTCGGGCACCTTGGCCGTCACCCCTTCGGTCCTCGCCAGCACCTCCGATGCGGAGGCAGAACCGGATTTGGATCTCGGTCAACGCCTGCATCGTCAATGTGCGCTCTGCCACGGTCAGTACTCGCAGGGCATCTTGGGTGGAAAATATCCACGCCTTGCCGGTCTTCCCGATTATTATTTGACGAAGAGTCTCACCGACTATCGCGACGGCGTGCGCGAGCATGCGGCGATGACCGTGGTCGGCGGTCTGCGCACCTTATCGGACTATGATCTTGCCAGCCTGTCCGCCTATATCGCAAGCATCGATCTGGATGTTGTCCATCCGCTCAATGTCCCGACACCGGAAGGTGCGGATGTCGAGAACGGCCAGGATATTTATCACAGCGATTGCAGGACCTGTCACGGACGCGCGGCCGAAGGCAACAGGCGCAAGGAAAGTCCCAAGCTCTCCGGCCAGTACGACGGCTATCTCTTCCGGCAGATCGAGAAGTTCAAGGCCGGCACGCGAATGCACGCCAACGACCCGGACGATGAGACGTTCGTGGACTACAGCGACCAGGACATCCTCGATATCATCGGTTTCCTGACGACGATCGACGACAAGAACTGAGCCCCGATTCGGACACATCCATAAGAATATCTTGAGGATACAAGAATGAAACACCTGAGCCTTGTCGTTGCGTTCACCCTTCTCGCGTCCATGTCGCTGATGGCGGCCGAAGATGCTGCCCCCGAGATCCGCGTCTCGGATGTCGAGCACACCGTGCTCAAGATCGGGCTTGCGCCCGGCGTCTCCGCCGATGCGGCGGGCGAGGCCATGCTCTCCAAGGCGGTCGAGCTCAATATGCGTCTGGTCGCGCATCTGAACGTCGGACAGGAGGTCGGCAGTCGCGGCATCGAGTCGATGCGTCTGGAGATCTTCCAATTCTGCAACCCGGAAGACGCGGTCAAGATGGCGCGATTCAACACCATCTTCGCAGCCTACATGCCGTGCAGCATCGCACTGGTCGAGGACACCGACGGCCGGATCTGGTTGCAGATGCTCAACCTGGATATGCTGATCAGCGCCTATGATCTGCCGCCCGAGCTTCAAGCATTGGCACTCGGCATCAACGGGCAGATGCTCGACATCATTACCGCCGGCGCCACCGGCGAATTCTGATCCTCCGCGCGTCGGGTCGGCCTTCCTGCGAGTGCGGCCGAAGGTGGATAAGCCTATAGGGAGGATGCGCATGTAGGGTGGACAAGTGCAGCGCAGTCCACCGAACCCGCGCCGACGCTGGTGGACTGCGCTTCGCTTGTCCATCCTACTCGATTGTCCATCAGACCCGCTGTGTGGGCGGTTATCCCCGCCGGTATCCGATCCACGGTCGAAGCAGATACTGCACCCCCGCGACCCCCAGCGCGAGAACGCCAAGGACGGCCAAGGGCGTTGCCGCCGCGCTGTAACCCGCATCGTCGAAAAGCAATGTGACCGCCAGGATCACGGCCATGATCACGACGGTGACATGAACCCAGAGATTCGTCGCCGGTCCCGGCCACCGGGCTGCCAGTAAGGCGCCGAGCCACGCCGAGAGTGCCCCGCCGAACAGACCGGCCGCCACATCCACCGGCCAGTGCACGCCGACTGCGACCCGGCTCAGCCCAGCCAGAACGGCCAGGGCGAGGAACAGCGCCCGCAGCCCCGTCCAGCGTGTGTAGTAGATCAAGACCCCGAAAAAGACCGCTGCGGTGACGCTGTGGCCGGACGGAAAGCTTGTACGGGTATGGCTCGGCCCGATGAGATTGAAGGCATCGGCTGCGAGCACGCCCGGCGGACGCGTGGTGTCGAAGAGCGCCTTGAAGCCGCGGCTGTAGGCGGCTGCGATCAGAGCCGCGAGCACCAGCGCCCAGAAGACCCTCGGATAGCGCAGTGCAAAGAGGAGGGCCAACGCGAAGGGCACACGCTCGTCGCCCAGGACCGTCAGACACTGCCAGACCCAGTCCGGATAGGCCGCCGCCGCGGCGTTGATCCGGATGAAGCCGGCGTCGTACCCGACGGCGAGATAGAGTGTCAGACCGACGACCAGGCAAACGCCGGCCCAGCGTGCCAACCAGGTACCGCCGCTCGGTGACCTGAGCGGCGTTCGGGCGGCCCCGGTCTCCAAGCGCTCGCGAAGGGACTGTTTCCAGAATGCGCTGAAATCGGCGTGCATCGTCATCGTCAGGGTTGAACGCCGACGGCGCCCCTGTCGTCGGCCACACCCATGCGTACCAAGGCGACCGGGCCTCGACGATAGACGAGGTCGCGCTGCAGGCCGGGGAAATCCGCGGCCAGGGCGTCGAGCTTGTCGACACGCAGGAAGACCAGCTCGCCGGGCAGCGGCGGACGATTCGGCGTGACGGCATCGCGATAGACGCTGAAGCTCGGCATGGAGGTGCGGTAGACCACCGTGGGGAGATCCAACTCGCGCGCCAGCAGACCGGCCTCCTTCACCGGTGCCTGCATCACCTCGAAAACCCGCGGGACCAGGACCCCGTAGACCACCAGCGTTTGGATCACTCCGGCAAGGATCAGCCGCTGCCACAGTGGCGGACGGGACCAGAGGAGCAGACCGATCATCACGGCCAGTCCGGCGAGCATGGCGCCCAGATAGTCGAGCCCCAGGACCCCGCGGGCCTCCTGGAACATGGCAACCTCGTGCGCCCGGTCGGCTTGCGATTCGGCCAGGCCGACGACCCCGGGCAGCGCAACCAGCAGGCCGATGAAGATCAACGGCGCCGCGAAGGCGAGCCAGCGGCCCTTCAGCAGATCGCGATGTTTGGCCATGAGGATAAAGAGCGGCGTGGCCCCGTAGAGCAGGTAATGCGGCAGCTTGGTCCCGGAGAGGGAGAAGAAGACGAAGACGGTGAGGAACCAGATCCAGAGGAATCGCTCGAGCGGGTCCGACCAGGCGGCACGCAGCCCCGGCAACAGCCGCAGGAACCAGCCGGCGAAGGGCAGCAGGATGATCGGCAGCATCACCAGGTAATAGCCCGGAAACCCCGCATGCCCGTGCATGGCATCGCCGAAACGCCCGGCGTTGTGCTCCAGGAAGAAGCTGCGGAAGAATCCCGGCCCGTCGTCCAGATAGACCGCGAGATACCAGGGCAGGGCGACCGCCACGAAGACCAGCCAACCCTTCGGTGCGAAAGCCGCCTGCGCCCAGCGCCCCAGCGCACGTTGCGAGCCGAAGAAGAGCAGGCTGACCAGCACCGGGAAGAAGACGGCTACCGGCCCCTTCGTCAGGAAGCCGAGTCCCATCCAGAGGAAGGCGCGCAGCACGAAGCGGCGGTTGGTCGCGGGATTCGGATCCAGGTAGTAGCGATAGATCTCGAAGAAGGCGAGCGCGATGAAGAGGTTGAGCACTGCATCGGCGACCGCTCCCTTGGCGATGACCGAGACTTGGAGGCTCAAGGCCATCACCAGCCCGGCGACGACCGCGCTCTCGCGATCCAGCCGTTCGCGCACGAAGCCCCAGACCGCGAGCACCCAGAGCGTCGCTGCAAGCGCCGAGGGCAGGCGCAGCGCCAGCTCGTTGAATCCGAACGCCTGCGTCGAGGCCGCCTGCAACCAGTAGATGAGCACCGGTTTGTCGTATCGGGGCTCCCCGTCCTTGTGCGGCGTGATGAAATTGCCGCTCGCGAGCATCTCGCGGGTCGCCTCCGTGAAGGCACCCTCGTCCAGATCGTAGAGCGGCACCGCGCCCAGCTGCCAGTAGAAGCTCAGCAGAACGACCGCGACGAGCACCCATGGAGAGGTCAGGACGCGCCCGAGCATCCCGTTCGGGTCGCGATCGGCGATGGTCCGGCTCATTGCGAGCGCCTCCAGTCGGCATGCGCCGGATCGGACTGCCAGCGAATCCGGTGGTGCGTGTGCTCGCCCGAGGCATAGAAGGTGCGCGT